>NZ_JAERJY010000110.1:0-12326 GCF_018257375.1 Providencia sp. JGM181
ACCCACATTTGATTAGAGAAATTTCACAAAATGAGTGTTCATCGATAGATAATTCTAATTTAGACACGCAAATATAGAGTAAATTATCTTTTCATTGCCGTTAATCTCACAAAATATTCGACCTAAACAGCTATTCACTAATTATTTTATCTAATAAATTGCCTTATTAGTGAGAAAAAAGTTGTAGAGATCCCCCTCTACAACTTTTCAAATAATCACTGATGGATAAATTACTCTCTTGCTAATGCATCAATCGGATTTAATCTCGCCGCATTTCTCGCGGGTAGGAAACCAAAAATAATCCCAATCGCCGTTGAACAGGCAAATGCACTGACAAGTGCAATTGGATCAAATGCAAATGTCCAGCCTGGCAGCGCCATTTGAGCAATCAGACTGACGCCATAAGATAAGCCAATTCCCATTAAGCCACCGATAAGACACACTAACACCGCCTCAATAAGAAATTGCTGCATCACATCCATCGTACGAGCACCAACCGCCATACGAATACCAATTTCACGGGTTCTTTCTGTCACAGACACCAACATAATATTCATCACTCCAATCCCCCCAACCACAAGGGAAATTACGGCGACTAAAGTCAAAAAGAGCTGCATAGTTTGGGTGGTTTTTTCCGCTGTTTTGACTAATGTATCAATATTATAGGTAAAAATATCCTTCTTACCGTGACGCAAAGTCAGCAAACGGGTCAGTTGCTGCTCAGCCACTTTCGCATCAATGCCATCCTTCACTCTAACCACAATGCTGTCATAGTAAGAACGGTTAATCAGCTTACTGTTAATTGTCGTGTCGGGTAAAAACACTTCTAGGCTTTTACTGGAACCAAAAATTGACTTTTGCTCTCCTAATACACCAATGACAGTGGCGGGCATATTTCCGATGAGCAATGTCTCACCCACAACATTCTGTTTGTTCGGAAAAAATCGTCGTTTCGTATTACCGTCAATCACCACCACAGGCGCACGCCGATCAAGCATATCCTGAGTAAATCCCATCCCTTCAGCGAATTTATTACCATAAACTTGGAAATAACCTACCCCCACTCCTGCGACTCGAGCCACCGCATCTAAATTCCCTTTACGTAATCGAGCGGAGGTATCAATGGAGCCAGTCACCGACTGAACATAAGGCTGCTGAGCAATGGCATAAATATCAGAGGCTTTCAACGCTTGCCGGTTTTCTGGGTCATCGCTGCCAAAATCTTTTCCGGGATAAACCGAAATTGTATTGGTCCCAATCGATTTAATATCATTCAATACCATCCCTTTGGCCGCATCGCCAATTACCATGATGGATACCACTGAGGCAATACCAATCACAATTCCCAGCATCGTCAACAAGGTGCGCATTTTATTCACTACCATCGCGCGCCACGCCATCAATAAAGCTTCACTGAATCGGCTAATCCATTGCCCTAATGGATTTTTCTTCATCGCGACTTTTGCCGGGAACTCAACTTTCTTCGTTACTAACACACCAGAATCATTGATGATTTCGCCATCTTTGATTTCAACGATCCGCTCTGCTTGCTGCGCGACTTTCGGGTCATGGGTAACGATGATCACCGTATGCCCTTGGGCACAAAGATCTTTTAAGATCTTCATGACCTCTTCCCCTGAATGACTATCCAGCGCCCCCGTCGGCTCATCCGCCAAAATAACCTGTCCGCCATTCATCAGAGCACGAGCAATACTGACCCTTTGTTGCTGTCCACCCGACAATTGGCTTGGGCGATAATGAACTCGTTCACCTAAGCCTAAACGTTGAAGTAATTGCACCGCCCGTTCCTGTCGCTGAGACTTGCCTGCTCCGGCATAAATAGCAGGGATCTCAACATTTTGCTCAGCACTCAAATGGCTCAGTAAATGGTAACGCTGGAAGATAAAGCCAAAATGTTCACGTCGTAATTGTGCCAATTGGTCATTATCCAATGTCGCAATATTTTGACCTGCAACGAAATATTCCCCTGATGAGGGTTTATCCAAGCATCCCAAAATATTCATCAACGTCGATTTTCCCGACCCCGATGCCCCGATAATCGCCACCATTTCACCGGCATTTATTTTCAACGAAACATCTTTAAGTACGGTGATCTCCTGCTCACCCGCAGGATAGCGCCGCGTAATATTATGCAGATCCAGTAAAGTCGTCATCATTACAATTCCGTATCGCTGCTGCGACCGACGATGACCTTATCCCCTTCTTGCAACCCTTTAATCACTTCCACTGAAACATCGTTACGACTGCCAATTTCAATGTTTCTCTTTTGCGGTATCCCATCATTCAAAACTTCCACTTCATAAACTTGCGGAGTGACTTCGTTTCCTAAAGCGAGTAACGGAAGGAGCAGCACATTTTTATGGGATTCAAGCTCAATCACTACCTGTGCGGTCATTTGTAGCTTTAAAAGATGTTGAGGGTTTGGCACTTCAAAACGGGCATAGTAGAAAATTGCATCGTTAATCTTTTCAGGGGTCGGTAGGATATCTTTCAGTTTTCCCGCGAATTTTTTATCTGGGGCGCCTAACACTGTAAAAGATGCACTTTGTCCCGGCTCAAGGTAGATAACATCCGCTTCGGAAACTTCTGCTTTGACCAACATTGTATCCAAATCAGCTAACGTTAAAATCGTTGGTGCCTCTTGAGCTGCAATCACCGTTTGCCCTTGTAATGTCTTGATAAACGTCACAATACCATCCATTGGCGCTGTAATTTGGGTGTACTTCAGATTCGTTTTTGCAGTATCTAAAGAGGCGCGATTACGTTTAATCTGCGACTGATACGTGGCCACCTTCGCTTTATTCACTTCCACATCGGTTCTGGCTTTATCCAGCTCTTGCTGAGCCACCGCTTGTACTTTTGATAGGCTTAAATGACGTTGATAAGTCACTTGCGCAAGCTTTAATTCAGCCTGAGCCAATGCCAAATTGGATTCTAATTCATGGATAGTTTCTTGAGATTCAGTGACTTCGTTTTGCGCTTTTTGCGGATCAATAACGGCGAGCAGATCGCCTTTTTTAACAGTATCACCTTCTTTAACGTACAGTGTTTGCAGTTGACCGCTAACCTGCGCCCCCACATCTACTTTACGTACAGCATCTAATTTACCCGTCGCCATAACCCGCTTATCGAGGTCACCACGAGTCACATCAACCGTTTGGTAGCTCTCTGGCTGCTGGTTACCAAGAAAAAACCATGCGGTCGCCAGCGCCGCGAGTAGGACAAATATGCCATAAATCCATTTTTTTCTTGATGCTGCCTTCATTAACGCTGTTCCTATTTTCAATCAGAGGGCCGCCCCTCTCTTGAAAATAAGATAGCTGAATAATTATCACTCTTCACTAAACAGATTTAAGATTAACTGCAATTTATATTAATACGCCTTACCGCGTGCCAACCATGCGACTCTTGAGAACATATTTCTCAGAGCTAATGGTACAGCTTCAGGGCCTAATTCAGCGGCACGGTTTACTGTCGCCAGCGCTAAGTCAGGTTTTGACGTCCGTGCAATCGCTTTTAAAATCACGCGGCGAGTGGATACTCGAGCATTTTCAGGAATTTCTGCAATTTCATGGTACAAACCTTGAAACCCTTCGCGATACAAAAAATGTTCCATATCCGGTGCAGGCAACATGGTTAACCGGTCTCTATCTGGCGAATTAATTTTGTTGGCGTAATGCGTCGCCGTTGCGGCATATTTTCGCCCTGCTTCATCCCCATCAGTTAATACATGCCATTCAATGCCCATTTTATTGGCAAATTTTAATAAAGGTTTTAAGCCACTTTGTGCAAAGGCAATTACCTTAATGCCTTCTGTTTCGAAGAAATAATTACACTGCCTCGCAAATTCACTCATTAGCCAAATTTCCGTTTCACCTTCAACCAGTAGCCAACAACGGGCAAATAATGCGGAAGGTCGATTAAAACGAATATGGAAAGAGATTTTACGTAACTCTTCGGCACTTAAATCCTGAGGATTCAAACGATATGCAGACACTTTATTGGTATCACGGACGAGTCGGCATAAGCTATCAATTGGCGCTTGGGAAAGTAAATCGCCAGAATTGGTTGTGGTGATCCGCTGCAAGGAGAATAAACTAAACAGCCCCCACGCAATAGACAACATAATAGGGTGTAACCGTGTTTCAGGGTCTTCCACAATAATAATTGGGCGAGCATGTTTATCCAGCTCAATATTCCCTTTAGATTGCAGTAACGATGAAAACATCCCTAAGATAATCAGGCGAATATTACGTTGATTCGGCTTCGCTATTAATCGGTTAATATTATCCAATGCCTGCCACCCCCGCTTACGAGGCTCGATACTAATCATTGGATTATCCGTTTTCACCATATGACCGCTTTTCCCTGAAAAATAGTGGCTCAACAATTGCTGCATCGCGTCCACCCCATCTTCAAGGTCATTATCACTTAAGCGTTCAGGATTATTCACCAGCGCCATCGTCAATTCTTTAATCTGATGATTAAAGTTTTCACGGAAATTGTTGCTTCCGCTGACTATCGTCTCGGGGTTTATACTATTTAAGAAACGCGCATCTCGTAAGCGAATTACGGGATATAAACGGACAATTTCTTTAATATACTTACCCACATTATCAAGGGATAATTTATTACCCCCAGAATTTAAGAAGCACTTATCTACCGTAACGCTGTTATCATCTTTTAGCTCCGCACTTACTCGGAATAAAATATGTTTTAAGTCATCCCCATTATCGACCCAAACAGAAGCTAGATTTTGGAAACGATAAGAATGATGGCGACCAGGACGACTCTCACAGAACTTTAAGACAATCTGCAAAGTACGAAAACGTGTTTCATCATCCCCTGTAGGATGGTGAAAATCATTAGCTGTGAATTGGTATTCGCGATGTTCGGGAGAGAGCAAAATATCTAAGGCATCGAGTAAACTTGATTTCCCCCATGAGTTTTCCCCGATGAGAACGGTATTATTATTAAGTTCTAAAGAAAGTCGGTTGATCCCTCTAAATCCGTATATTTCCACACGTTCCAGATACATATCTCTCTCCTTGCTATCGAAAACTGAGTTTGATTGTAACATCTTGACCACTCAAGGATCCGTGAAACAACCTGAACTATCTCAAATAAAAGCTTACTCATTAAGCCAATTAATTACTATACGAGTCAACACAGTACAAAAAAAACACGTTGCGATACATGTCCCTGTATTGAGCTTATTTAGTTGGTGATATAGGATGTTTATGCTTTATTTTCCAGCATTTTTCTCCTATTTTTAGTTAATCAGCCATTGAAAAATATTTATCACCTGCGTGATATTTAGCATCACAGGCTAAATTTATTCATGTTTCGATAGCAATGTTCATGAATGTTTAAATATAATCTGTTGTTTATATTGGCATAAATTTATATTGGCATAAATTTATATTGGCATAAATTAGTGTAGTTAATGCAGTAAAACAAAATGAAATAAAAGGGCACTAACATGTATTCAGGCTTGCTGATTATTCTTTTACCTCTGTTTCTGGGTTACTTGATACCTATAAAAAATAAAAATGTTCTTCATCGAGTTCATCAGTCTTTAAATTCGATGGTGTACGTCATTTTATTTTTAATGGGTATTACCCTTGCTTTGCTTGAAAACCTCAGCGCACATTTAGTGTCCATCTTAATTTATGCCCTGACCTTCTTCGCCTGCATTTTTGGCCTCAATGCGCTTTCTTTAATTCTCCTGGATAAACTTGATCCGTGGAAAGTCCCACAGCACAAGCAAGAAAAGCCCCCTTCACGTATCAAAATGGTATTTGAATCCTTGCAGCTGTGTGGTGTCTTACTCATTGGCTTTTTAGTAGGATTAACGGGGTTTAAATTCTTACATTATGCGGATAAAGGCAGCCAAGTGGCGCTAATGTTGCTGCTGTTACTGGTTGGGGTACAACTGCGTAATAGTGGCATGCATATTCGACAGATTTTAATTAACCGCCGAGGAACAACGATTGCCTTAGTCATGGGGGTTAGCGCCCTTATCGGTGGGGCAGCCGCAGCCTTTTTCCTTGGGCTTCCTATCAAAATGGGGTTAGCTATCGCCTCTGGATTCGGTTGGTATTCACTTACCGGTATCTTAATTACCGATGCTTATGGTCCTGTGATGGGCAGCGCCGCATTTTTTAATGATCTGTTGCGAGAATTAACTGCCATCATGTTGATTCCATTAATCATTAATCGCTATCGTTCTACTGCATTGGGAATTTGTGGCTCTACGTCTATGGACTTTACTTTGCCAGTATTGCAGCGTAGTGGTGGCGTGTCGATTGTCCCCGCGGCTATCGTTCACGGCTTCGTTTTAAGTCTAATTACGCCAATCCTTATGGCCTTCTTTACATAAGTAGAATTTCAGTCACAATAGCCGTTAATTTAGGTATCACAGGAAATTAACATGACGGGTAAACAACGAGTTTTAGTACTAGGTGCAAGTGGCTATATTGGGCAAAATTTAATTCCTAAATTATTGGAAGAAGGTCATGAAGTCACTGCCGCCGCCCGACGTGTAGACTGGATGCTATCCCAAGGTTGGTCGGATACTCGCTGTATCTATGTGGATTTACACCAGCCTGAAACCCTGAAAAATATCATGGACGAGGTGGATATTGTTTACTTCCTCGTTCATAGCATGGCGGATCAAGCCAATCTTATTGAACGTGAACGTGAAGCGGCACGCAATGTACAAAATGCGCTGCAAGGCTCTAACGTCAAGCAGGTGATTTATCTCAGCGCACTGCAACATGGGCATACTTATTCCCCGCATTTAATTGCCAGACGCTTAACAGGGGAGATTCTGCGCGAAAGTGGTATTCCTGTGACTGAAATTCGCGCATCCATAATTGTTGGTTCAGGTTCTGCGGCCTTCGAAATTATGCGCGATATGGTATATAACCTCGCCATTTTGACGCCGCCTCGTTGGGTACGTTCAAAATCATCCCCGATTGCCCTTGAAAATATCCTGTATTACCTCACCCAGTTAGCCCAACTTCCCGTGACAGAAAGTCGAGTGTTAGATGCGGGAGGTCCTGAATATATAAGCTACCAAGAGCTCTTCAAGCGCTTTATTAAAGTCTCAGGAAAGCGTCGCTTGTTAATTCCAATTCCGATCCCTGTCAGCATGATCTCCGTGCACTTTATTAGCTTGATAACTTCAGTGCCGCCGACTATTGCCAAAGAGTTGATCCAAGGCTTACAACACGATCTGCCTGCGGACGATAAACTCATTCGCGAGCTTATCCCGCAAACGCTGATTTCATTTGATGATGCAGTCAGAACCACATTAGCGGAAGAAGCCAGTGCCATTGATAACTCTGATTGGGGTTACGATCCCGAGGTGAGAAAACGCTGGCGACCAGGTTACGGCTACTACCCTAAACAAGCGGGTTTTACTTTTAGCACCACCGCATCCACTGAATCGCTCTGGCATACCGTACAGCAAATTGGTGGAAAAGAAGGCTATTTTTACGCCAATATCCTTTGGAAAACACGCGCCATTATGGACGATATGATGTTGAATAAAGTCAAATATGGCAGACCTGATCGTGACACCTTACAGGTTGGTGATGAAGTTGATGGTTGGCGAGTCATTAATATGGAACCAAATAAACAACTTAGCTTACTTTTTGGTATGAAAGCACCAGGTTTAGGTCGATTAACTTTCACTATTCATGATAGTGGAAACCTACGCTCCATTGATGTTCGTGCATGGTGGCACCCAGCGGGTTTCAGCGGATTACTCTATTGGTTTGCGATGATGCCAGCGCATCTGTTCATCTTTAAAGGCATGGCTAAGCGTATTAGTGAATTGGCTATTCAACGGGACAAAAAGCTTGTGACAGCACCGATAGTGGAAGATAGCTCCAATAAGCCAGAATAAATTTAGCGTAAAAAACCAAATTTTTATGCATAAAACATTGCATAAATATGCTTACAGGATTAATATCGCGGGTAGTTAATTTAGATATTATTGGTAAGCATGAGCATTCAATTAAAAAACATAAACTGTTTCTACGGTAACCATCAGGCACTCTTTGATATCAACTTAGAGTGCTCTGCTGGTGAAACCATGGTATTACTCGGGCCAAGTGGCGCAGGTAAAAGCTCCTTACTGCGCGTACTGAACCTGCTAGAAATGCCTCGTTCAGGTCAACTCAATGTTGCCAACCATACTTTTGATTTTGCCAAAACACCAGATGCGAAAGCCATTCGCGATCTGCGCCAAAATGTAGGCATGGTTTTCCAACAATATAATCTCTGGCCTCACTTAAGTGTGATGGATAACCTGATTGAAGCGCCATGCCGCGTTTTGAAGCTATCCAAACAGCAAGCACAAGAAAAAGCCGCTAAGCTGTTAGAGCGCTTACGTTTATCGCAATTTGCTGACCGTTATCCCCTGCATTTATCCGGTGGACAGCAACAACGTGTCGCGATTGCTCGTGCCTTGATGATGGAACCTCAAGTTCTGTTATTTGATGAGCCAACAGCCGCACTTGACCCTGAAATTACAGCGCAAGTGGTGGATATTATTCGTGAACTTTCAGCAACGGGGATCACCCAAGTTATCGTGACCCATGAAGTTGAAATTGCCCGTAAAACCGCAAGCCGTGTGGTCTATATGGAAAACGGTCATATTGTAGAGCAAGGAGATGCTAGCCACTTCGCTGCACCTCAAACCGAAGCATTTGCAAATTATCTATCCCATTAATAGATTCTGTCCCACTAATAGATATAGGATTAAGCAATGAAAAAATTATTATTAGCTACATTATTAGGCGCTGTAACCCTATCTGCGGCGGCGGCGGAAAAAGAGACCATCCGTTTTGCAACTGAAGCAACTTACGCCCCGTTTGAAATGTTTGATAAAAACAACCAAATCGTAGGTTTTGACGTGGATCTGGCAAATGCAATGTGTGAAAAAATGAATGCAACCTGCACATTCACACACCAATCTTTTGATAGCTTAATTCCAAGCCTGAAATTCCGTCGCTTTGAAGCGTTAATGGCGGGTATCGATATTACCCCTGAGCGTCAACAACAAGTGGATTTCACCGAAACTTACTATCCGAACTCCGCTGAGTTTATTGCAGTAAAAGATAAGATTACTGCCGTTGACCAGTTAAAAGGTAAAAAAATCGGGGTACAAAACGGTACCACACACCAGAAATACATTCTGGAACAACATAAAGATATGACGGTTGTCCCTTATGATAACTACCAATCTGCCATTTTAGATCTGCAAAACGGTCGTATTAATGCGGTATTCGGTGACACAGCTGTTGCTGATGAGTGGTTAAAAGCGAAAGGTAATGAAAACTTAGCCGCTGTGGGCGACAAAGTGACCGATCCACAATATTTTGGTATTGGTTTAGGTATCGCTGTTCGTAAAGGCAACAAAGAGTTGCTGGATAAGATGAACAAAGCCTTATCTGAAGTTAAAGCCGATGGCACCTACGATGCTATCCATAAAAAATGGTTTCAACAGTAGTCGATATAATTAATGAATGATTTATTCTTTTTAGCAAGTGCCGCCGGTATTACCGTCGGCCTTGCCGTTTTAGCGCTAGTCCTTGGATTGGTTCTCGCAATGCTATTTACCGCGTGGGAATCTGTTCGGTTCAAACCTCTCGCCTTTTTAGGAACCTGCTGGGTCACGCTTATCCGTGGTTTACCTGAACTACTGGTGGTGCTGTTTGTCTATTTTGGAACCCTCCAGCTTATTAACCTGTTAGGTGATGGTATCGCCATTAACTTAGGTTTCTGGCAAGGTACTTTCCAAATTGACCCGAGCATTTTCTTTGCTGATAGCGGCGAATTTGACTACACACCATTCTTCTGTGGTGTAGTTGCGCTCGCGCTGTTATATGCATCTTACGCCTCCCAGACCTTGCGTGGTGCCTTGAAAGCCGTACCTTATGGTCAATGGGAAGCGGGATTAGCACTTGGATTAAGCAAACGCACCATTTTCTTTCGCTATATCATGCCACAAATGTGGCGCCATGCCCTTCCAGGCTTAGGTAACCAATGGTTAGTGTTACTCAAAGATACCGCGTTAGTCTCCTTAATTAGTGTCAATGACTTAATGCTACAAACCAAAACCATTGTGAACCGTACCCATGAACCATTTACTTGGTACGCTATTGTGGGTCTGATTTACCTCGCTATCACCCTCTTAAGCCAATTGGTGCTAAAACGTATTGAACTACGCACCACGCGTTTTGAACGGAGTGATGCGAAATGATCGATTTAATTCTGCAAATATTACCGGGATTACCGACCAGCTTGTCGCTGACCTTCAGTGCATTATTAGTGGCTTTTATCTTAGCCATCTTCTTTACGCTGATCTTATCCCTCAAAACTCCCGTCGTTTCACAAGCGGTTAAAGCATATATCACCCTATTTACGGGTACGCCGTTATTGGTGCAATTCTTCTTGATTTATAATGGTCCAAGCCAATTTAAGTCACTACAAGATTACCCAATGCTATGGGAATTTATTTCGACACCATGGGTTTGTGCGATGGTAGCGCTGGCATTAAACAGTGCGGCCTATTCCACCCTGTTATTCCACGGTGCGGTAAAAGCCATTCCATCCGGCCAGTGGCAATCTTGTCAAGCGCTCGGGATGAGTAAACTGCAAACCATGCGGATTATTCTACCTTATGCATTTAAACGCTCGCTTTCGTCCTATTCCAACGAAGTGGTGCTGATTTTCAAAAGTACCTCTCTCGCCAGTACCATTACGATGCTGGATATTATGGGCTACAGTAGCCAAGTATTTGGACAGACATGGGATGTGATGGCGTTTGTCGCGGCAGGGATTATCTATCTTGTGGTGAATGCGATTCTGACATTAATTATGCGTCTGATTGAGCGTAAAGCACTGGCTTTTGAACATCGTAGCTAAAAATTAACAGATTGTTTTTAAATGAAAAAGCTTGGCCTTATGCCAAGCTTTTTTGTATGAAAAACATACATAACCAATCATTTCTATATATTATATTGTTTTTTGAAAGATAGACCTTTTTTGTATTGGTAGCATGAATCATTGCAAAATTATACTGATTAAATAAGGCTATCGAGATGATTACACACACTAAATTTTCCGTTCCCTTTCAACAAGAACCTATTGTTAATTACATAGCAACAAATATCCCCGATCTATTTCAGAATAAGCTTGTCAAAGTATCAAATATTAGTCCTATTCAAGCGGGTATTTGCTCCGGTCTTTCCAACTATTTTATGATGTATGAAAGTCATAATCTTGGTTCCCAATATATCAAAAAACTTAGTGACGCATTTCATATCATATCGAGTCAAGAGCATCCCAAAAACACGCTGGATAAATATGTTTTAAATTCCACTAAAAAATTTAAAATGGCTGAATTTAACACTTTGATTTATCAAGCTATCAATGAGCAAGCCGACTACATAAATTCACTTGAATTAAATAAACTCGCATTGGACATTAATAATATCTCTGTCAGAGATATTTACCCGCAAGAAGACAATGTTAGATATTTAAATAAGCTACTAAAATCAGGTGAAATTAATAGAAGGTTAAATATGCCTGATACATTCCTCATTAACTATAATTTCCCTGCTAATTTAGCTTTTTTTATAGACAAAATACTGGATAGAAACTGTTCCAGCAGCTTGCATTTATCCCAGGAAGAAATAGTGCCAATAAGAGAAAAATTGACCCATAAAATACCGTTAACAACCAATGATGCCCATTTAATTTTGACTGCCTTTTTAAAATTTGAAGTAGACAAAATGAGTCTAATTTCTGTTGATAGACGAATTCGTGCAGGGTTAATCAACAATGATGCTCAACCACTGGAAAACAGACAAAATACCAATCATTATGGCGAGTTAAAAACACTAGCTGATATAGAAATGGATATTGGTGAATCAATAAAAAGCAAAGGTTATTATTACTCTCTCGTAGAAACAATCGACCACTGTATGGCTATTTCTGCCAAAAGCAATAGCAAGAAAGTAATATATACATTTTTTGATCCAAACAATGGCATTCTATTTGATGAAGATAGCTACAGCTTTTTCAAGCAATTATCCCAATTTTTCGATGAATTTAGTACCAATGATCAAACTGAACATTCTTATGCTGGTCATGTATTACTTAACGTCCGCATAATTGATAAAATAGCCAACAGCCAAAACAAACTTAGCTTACCTGAATTTTCTGATGAAGATATTCAAACTAATATAAAAAATGTACTCATAAAAAATAAAGTAAATATAGTCTGT
>NZ_JAERJY010000111.1:0-12190 GCF_018257375.1 Providencia sp. JGM181
GAGTATAATTTTGGTTTATTTCAATAAGAAAGAGTGACACTCTGTTATCGGTAACAAAAAATTGGTTTATTTGATAAGAAATTCGTCATGGAGAGTAAAAAGTGAGCAAAAACAGGGCTGACCAATAGAATTTAAAGGAATAACAGAATGGAAATAGCGATTCAAAAAATAGAATCCCGCGTGAGAGTACTGAAGAAATAAAACGTTCGTAGACGATAAAAATCGAAAGCTGAAACGAGAAAAGCAAAAAGAGGGGAGATGTTATTTTGATGAAGGTGTTGGAGTTTAATAGACTTAATTAAAAAAATTAAATAAGCGCAGAAAGAGTGAGGGTAAAGCTCCCTCTTCACCATTTAAATGAGCAATGAAGAGGGAGGCTTAATCTTACTGATTAATCACACTGGACTTTGATAGCTAAGCCACCACGAGATGTTTCGCGGTATTTGGCATTCATATCTTTACCCGTTTCGTACATGGTTTCGATAACTTTATCGAGAGAAACGCGAGGCTCGCTGGTTCTACGTAAAGCCATGCGTGCGGCATTGATAGCTTTAACAGAGGCGATTGCGTTACGTTCAATACAAGGTACTTGAACTTGTCCGGCAACAGGGTCACAGGTTAAACCTAAGTTGTGTTCCATACCAATTTCAGCTGCAATGCAGACTTGCTCTGGGCTTGCGCCAAATAATTCTGCTAAACCTGCCGCCGCCATTGAGCAGGCAACACCAACTTCGCCTTGGCAACCCACTTCTGCACCCGAAATAGACGCATTCATTTTATACAGAATACCAACGGCGCCGGACGCTAAGAAATAGCGCAAGTAAAGTTCTGGTGTAACGGGTTCAACGCAATGGTTGTAGTAGGCCAAAACAGCCGGAACGATACCACAAGCACCGTTAGTTGGCGCTGTAACAACACGACCACCCGCTGCGTTTTCTTCGTTAACGGCCAATGCATACATGTTGATTAAATCAACCACGTTCATCGGGTCATTAGACAGTTTACTCGCAGAGGTCACTAAGCGGTTCAGTGCCGGTGCACGACGAGGAACGCGCAATGGACCTGGAAGGACCCCTTCAGTGTTCAGGCCGCGTTCAATACAGGCTTGCATGGTTTTCCATACATCCGCAAAGTAAGCGTCAATTTCTTCACGAGGGTGCAAATCCAGCTCATTTTTCATCATCAGGCTAGAAATCGATAAGCCAGATTCTTTACATTTTAGGAGTAATTCACTCGCGGAATTAAACGGATAAGAGACAGGTTTACTGTCTGAAGAGGTTTGACCAAAATGTTCTTCATCGACAATGAAACCACCGCCGATGGAATAATAAGTTTTAGTGTAAATTTCCTTATCGCCAGCAAAGGCGTGGATAGTCATACCGTTTTCATGTAACGGTAAGTTATCTTGACGGAAATTCATGCCACCCTCACGTGGGAAATCAACAGTATGAGTGCCATTGGCTAATAGCAGCTTTTCTGTTTCTTCCACATTCTTGATAAAGGATGGAATTGATTCAATGTCAACGGTAGCAGGGAGGTTACCTGCTAAACCCATAATAATGGCGATATCGGTATGGTGACCTTTACCTGTTAGGGATAAAGAGCCATAAACGTCTACTGCGACACGGGTGACGGATGGCAATAATTGCTTATTGACCAAATCATCGACAAATTCTTTCCCAGCTTTCATCGGACCAACGGTATGAGAGCTTGAAGGGCCAATGCCCACTTTAAACATGTCGAAAACGCTTATCACGCAGGACTCCTTAAACAAAAGATGAAGATATAGTGATTTATTTTAAAGGGCGCTACTTTACTGTTATTTCGTAGTGTTAACCAGTAAGTTTAAAGTATTTTTTGAAATAAGGTAGTTACATAAGGTGGATTGGTTATAAATAGCACTAATTGTATTTTGGATAGTGGAAAAATGATTGAATAAAAGGATTATTGACTATGAAGACTAATCCAGTTGTAGGGCAAGCTGATGCAGGATGGATGCAGTTAGACCCCAGACTAAGTGATTGTTATACCAATAGAAAAAGATCCGTTTTTCGCGGCCGGAGCGGTTGATATCCACATATTTATGTTTTTGCAGGGATAACGCATCAAACAGGGGGATTTCAAAAATAGAGGAAACTTCGCTTGGATTCGCCTGATAACGAATATTATCGGGAACAAGACCCACAATTGGGGTGACTTGATACCCGCCAATACTGGAGATAGGTGCAAGTTGCCCTAAGACCTGTACTTTCTCTGGTGGAATGGCGACTTCTTCGTAGGCTTCTCGTAATGCGGTCGCAATTAAGTTTGAATCTTCAGGATCGCGTGAACCGCCTGGAAATGCCACTTGACCGGCATGAGAACGTAATAGTGGTGACCGTTGCGTGAGCAATAATGTCGGATTGGATTTATTAATAATTGGCAATAGCACTGCGGCCGCTTTACCCGCCGATGTGGCGGGTTGGCGAGAAAGCGGGAGTGTAAATTGAAAACGGTTAATAAAGCTATTTAGCTCAGTCATCGCTATCGAGTTTTCCTAGTTTTGGCAAAATCAGGCGTAATTTGTCAAAGGTTTCTTGGTACTCTTTATCTGCTTGGCTATCAGCAACAATACCGCCACCAGCCCAGCAATAAATCTGTTTTTTATCAGTTATCAGTGTACGGATTGTGATGTTCGTATCCATATTGCCACAGAAACTAATATAGCCGATTGCGCCACAATATCCATGTCGACGATTGGGTTCTAATTCTTCAATGATCTGCATTGCACGAATTTTCGGGGCGCCCGTAATGGAACCGCCAGGGAAACAGGCACGCAGTAAGTCGGTAGCTTTGTATTGGCTGTCTAATGTGGCAGTGATAGTGCTCACGAGGTGATGAACTGCGGGAAATGGCTCCACTTTGAAAAGCTCAGGAACGCGTACGGTGCCCGGCTTAGCAACGCGTCCAATGTCATTGCGCAGTAAATCCACAATCATCAAGTTTTCAGCACGATCTTTTGGCGAATTGGCTAACTTTTCTGCTTGGAGTTGGTCTTCTTCTGGTGAGTCTAAGCGAGGCAAGGTTCCTTTAATCGGGCGAGTTTGAATTTCACCTTTCTCTAGTAAAATAAAGCGTTCAGGAGAAACACTGATAACCGCATTATCGGGTAAGCGAATAAACGAGGAGAATGGGGCACGGTTGCTTTCATTCAGCGTTAAAAATGCATCCCACTCATTGCCCTTATATTTGGCTTTAAAGCGCTGGGCTAGGTTGATTTGGTAGCAATCCCCCTCACGTAAATATTGATGGATACGGGCAATATTTTCATGGTATTGCGCTTCGGTCATGTTGGCATGCCATGGGGATGTTAGTGCGAAGGCACTTTTACGAGAGGCTTTTTGAGCCTGCAACCAAGCGAGTCGTTGCTCGACATCTTGATGGCTGTATAAGGTCACACGCTGTTCATGATGGTCAACAATAAGAGCCCATAAATAGATGCCCACCGCCATATCGGGAAATTGCAGTTCAGTGGTAGCAAGTTCAGGAAGTTTTTCGATACGGCGACCTAAGTCATAGCTCCAAATTCCCATTGCACCACCTTGGAACGGCAGAGTTTCATCAGTAAATTTGGCGACTTGATATTGATCCATATATTGCTGTAAAAGGGCAAAGGGATCTTTTTCTGAAAACTGAGCAGGCTGATTTTGCGCTTGAATTTCCGTTTGCAAACCGCGCGTTAATAGGGTGACAGCTGGATCAGCGACAATCATATCGTAACGGTTATGAGAGTGTTCAGCTTGACCAGAATGAAGCAGCATGGCCCATGGTTGGTGCGATAACGGTGCAAAATAATCTAATGCCACATTGGGGTTGTAAGGGAGTTGTATTTTATTAATAGCCATATCAATCAATTAAAATCAGGTTCCACAAGTGAATAATGCCAGATTACCATATAATCTTACCTTATTAAGGTAAGAGCTGTTAAAATTTGCTGAAAATCTTAACGTATTAAATAAGTCTGCAATTTAAAGAGGTTGATTATGTTTTCAGGTATGCCAGCACTTTCCCACGCAGAGCAACAAGAAGCGGTTGAACGCATTCACCAACTGATGGCAGAAGGCATGAGCAGCGGAGAAGCGATTGCGCTGGTTGCTCAAGAAATCAGGGAAAACCATCAAGGTAAAGAGCAAATTGTTGCTCGATTCGATGACGAAAATTAATAATTAATAAACATCCTATTAACATTTAAAAATATTTCTGATAAATTCATATCAGTTAAGTCATTTTGCTCATAGGTTTGATTTTTACAACTACACTAAATAGACAACGTCTGCCTATACGCGCGTTGTTAATGATGCTGCAGTTTTGGTGAGTACAATGGATCTCAATTTCATCTACATTTCGTAGATGCCGGAGGACGGTATGAATGTTAATAAAAAAATAGCAATGGTTTTAGGCAGTTGTGCGCTTGTATTAAGTTCGTTTGCATTCAGTGCTAACAAGGAAGAAGGTAAAGCAGCGGCATTTGTGAGCTGTGGCAATCTTACTGAGCCACAAATTGCGGCGCAGGTTAAAAATGATTTTATGAATAACCGGTTACCACGTTGGGCGGATGAAAAAGCGGCCGTGGGTAAAAAAGCGGTTGCATGGATCAATGATAGTGAAGTGACGAAAACGGAAGATGGCTACTCGCTGCCTTTAGTGGTCAGAGGGTCGAAATCCGATTTGCATTATCGTGTCGCTGTGGATTGTAAAAACAATACCATCACCTATAACACCAGCAAATAATCTGTGGGTTTATAGAATGAAAAAGGAGAGTCTAACTCTCCTGAGGTTGATGACAAAGAGGGATAAAACGTGGTTGTTCCCTCTTTGTGTTATCAGGCGAAAATCAATACATTGATTTTCCTTGTTAATTTTACAACCCAAAAGAGCCATTTCCAAAACTATAGGTTTGAAAATGGTCAAAGGAGAATTACATTCTCCTTTTTTTGTGTCTAAAATTCCATTCTTAGCGATTTCTTGGCTCGTAGGGCATGCGAGCGAAATTCATCGATAACTGGCGATAGTGGACCAGTCTTTCACGAAAATAATCTCGCAAATGTTCTGGTTGCTCACGTTCGATGGCATCAGGAATAATGGGAATATTATAACGTTCCTTAAAAGCAACACCGGAAGCCAGCAGGTCAACGTTAATTTTGTCCATCTCTTCTTTTGGGAGGGTGGCAAGATTGTGGCTCATTTCAAATCCTAACGGTTAACAACATCAGCGTGAATTGTAGCAATTGAAGTTCAAAAAATCTTGATGAAATAGTGAGATGGTTAGCGAATAAAATTAAATTCAAACATGATAATAGTAAGCAATTAGGATTATCATGATGAATAAAAGCTAATGCGACTGATTCGTGTTATTTTTACAAAAAGTTATTGTTAATCAATAAATTAATTTTTATAGGAAGAATGTTTTCTGAATGCATTTATTATGTTACTGTGGGATATAACTTCATAAAATCATCATCATTAAGGTAAAGATATGTTAAAAGCTGACATGATTGAAGCGTTAAATAAACAACTGAATCTTGAGTTTTTCTCCGCTAATCTGTATTTGCAAATGAGTGCTTGGTGTAGTGATAAAGGTTTTGAAGGTGCAGCTGCATTTTTGAAAGCTCACTCACAAGAAGAAATGGAGCATATGCAGCGTTTATTTAATTACCTTAGCGATACAGGGGCATTACCACGCTTAGGCGCGATTGCTGCACCACCAGAAAATTTTGATTCTATCGCTGATGTGTTCAATAAAACGTATGAGCATGAGCAATTAATTACTTCAGAAATCAATAAACTTGCGCATTTAGCCATGACCACCCAAGATTACTCAACATTCAACTTCCTGCAATGGTATGTTGCAGAGCAGCATGAAGAAGAGAAACTGTTCAAATCTGTACTGGATAAACTGGGCATGGTGGGTGAGTCTGGTAAATCATTATTCCTGCTGGATAAAGATTTGAAAGGCTTAGCGGCAGCGGCACACGTTTAATTATTCTTTTCAATAACTCGATTTTTGGGTTATTTATCAAGCGCCAATTCAGAGATGAATGGCGCTTGTTCTATTTTTGCGAGTGAGTTTTATTCGCATTTTGTGCCAAGCCTCACAAGCTGAATGATAAAATCTGATTTTATCGCTGCGTATCGTATTATTTTCCGTATAATGATTGGCAATATATCTAAATTCACCTGCAAATTAAGAGGTTACTATGCCAATCAACCAAATAAAATCTTCTTGGCGTAAATTAAGTGCGGTCGCTGTACTGTTCTTAGGTATGTCATTCCAACAAGCATTTGCTCATGCGCATCTTAAAGATCAATTACCTGCTGAGGGCGCGGCATTAGAGCAGGCACCAGAAGCTATCACATTAAACTTTTCTGAAGGTATTGAAGTTAACTTTACTAAGGTCAATGTAACGGATGAGAACAAGCAAATAATCAAGACGGGTAAAGCCGCGTTAGATCCTAGCAATAACACCAAAGTTATTATTCCTGTTGAAAGCAAATTAGCCGCAGGTAAGTACGATGTTCAATGGAGCGTTGTCTCTGTTGATGGGCATAAAACC
This sequence comes from Providencia sp. JGM181, assembly GCF_018257375.1. Taxonomy (NCBI): domain Bacteria; kingdom Pseudomonadati; phylum Pseudomonadota; class Gammaproteobacteria; order Enterobacterales; family Morganellaceae; genus Providencia; species Providencia sp. JGM181. The sequence continues at coordinate 6,594 of NZ_JAERJY010000111.1, forward strand.
AAAGGGAACTATAGCTTCACTGTGAAATAATATGTCACTGGAAGCATTTTATACCTTAACGCGATTTGCTCATTTTATCGCCGCAATGTTGATGTGTGGAATGTCGATGTTTGCGGTGATAGTTTCCCATGGGCAATTTCGCGTACTACTCCAAGATGCACTGAAAAAAAGCATTATATTTAGCGCAGTTATTACTATCATCACCACATTTTGCTGGATGATTGCACAATCTGGTTTGATGGGCGATGGCTGGGAAGATGCGTTGAATATGGATATTTGGCAAGGTGTACTTGGCACTACCTTTGGTCAAATCTGGCGTTGGGAAATCCTCAGTGCTGTCGGTTTGTTTGCCGTTCTATTTATACGCCCGATCACCTTAAAACTTTATCTCATTCTTGGTTTCTCCGTCATTATTCTGGGTCTGCATGCCTTTATTGGTCATGCGGCGATGCATGAAGGGTGGCTGGGAATTGCTCATCAAACTAATCAATTCATTCATTTAATTAGTTGTGCGTATTGGTTTGGGGGCTTGTGGCCTTTCCTTATTTGTATTCAATTTTTACGTAGTAAAGAACAGTTAAAAGCAGGGCTAGAAACGCAAATTGTTGTATCAATGAAGCGTTACTCGCAATTAGGGCATATTGCTGTGATTTGTGTACTAATAACGGGGATTATTAATAGTCTGATTTTATTGCCGGGCTGGCCATTCACCTCAACACTATCCGAATACCAATCTTGGCTATGGCTAAAAATTGCGTTGGTTGGGTTGATGGTGCTATTGGCATTAACGAATCGTTATTGGGTCGTACCACGTCTTCAACAGCAAGGGCAGATTAATTATTTGATAATAAATAGTTGGGCTGAATTGCTGCTTGGTACGATTGCCATCCTTGCCGTGGCTATTTTTGCTACCTATCAACCTGTATAATGGCGCATATCTTTGTATAACCCCGTTTGACAAGGTCATTTTCAATGAAATTCAAATTCATAATTTGTGCGTTAGTACTGGGTGGAACATTCAGTACGGCGATGGCGGCTCCACTGGCGAGCGTTAGCAAAAAACAGTTTGGCGACGATTGGCCGCTAAAGCGTGAAGAAGTAATGTTAGAGTGTCGAGCGAATGGCGCATTGGTGGTCATCAACCCATCTACGTTAATGCAGCATCCATTGAATGGTATTGCAACGGCACAAATGGAAAAGAAAGAGATCCAAGCACAACCGATTGATGTGCTATTAGCGCCTATCGAAACCACTAAATCAGTTGAAGAGCGAGTATTACCGCTGAAGCAAGCCGCCGAGAAACTATGTGAGAGTAAATAGGATGTAGTTAGCCTTTAGCTAGAAATATCAAGGAGATGGCAATTGAAAGGTTTTGCTGATTGCTTAGATAGGTTTAACTTATCATGCAAATAGCTCAATCTTAGAAAATTAAGCAATAAATTGTGTTAAAAATATGTAAATTAATTGCTAATTTAAGTGGTAAGAACGTAAGCTGAACGCTAGTATTAGGGAGTACTTTGTTACGTCTCAATGGCAATTTTAGCGCACGGCTCTGCCAGAGCCATTTCCCAAGGCCCGGTAATCGGAATCTACCAGGCCTCTTTTTTTTGTGTTATTTCCCATCTAACCGTTCTATTGAATACCACCATCTTCATCAAGCAATTCTCATTAGCCAATGATGATTTTCTTTATCATAACGCTGGCGATAGAGCAGAACCGGTTTTTCATCCAGTGTCGCAGGGATACTCGTGTGTTCATCCCAACCATCCAATTGCATACAAAACTCAGAATCGGAATCGCAAGGAATACTCACAGTATCACTACGCTTATCAGTCATGACTGCATCATTGATTTCATAGGAAGAGATTTTCAATTTAACTATGCTCATAACGTTTCCTCTTTACTCTTTATTTTTACAATAAAAAATTAGCCCAACGAAATTAAGCATAGTATAAATGGAATTCGTTTCCAAAATATATTTTCAGTAGAATGGAATAAAAAAGGCGTCATGCTGTGAAACATGACGCCTTGTGAGGGATTATTTTTTGGGAATAGGGGTTCCCCAGTCTAACCAGTCCGCAGGTGGCTCTAATTTCAGAATGAAATGCTGATCAGGCTTAGCTTTAGGTGCCAGTGGCACTGTTGGCGGGGTTGCCAGCGAAATTCCACCACGAACAAACTGCTTGAATGTACCGCTTTTCACTACGCCGCCTGTTAAACCAAAGGCGAGATTGTAACCGGAAGATAACCAGAACTGGGTATTATCGCGGATCAGATATTGGTATTCTTTACCTATGCGTGTTGCAATATAAACGCGATCGGAAAGTTCTCCCAAATAAAGCCCAGTGACGGTTCCGATTTCTAATCCTCTAAACAGAATTGGCGTTCCTACCTGAATAGACCCCGCTTCGCTAGCATCAAGGATAATGGTGAGACCATCGAGATAACGGGAATCTGTAATGTTGGCAGTTTGCAGTTCAAATTGGAAACGGCTCTTATTACTGCGCCCAGGCTCTGCACTGATATACGGTTGGATCAGCGTATCGAGGTTGTTAACCCCCGATGGGGAAAGTTCAGGGGTCACAATGGCGAAACGGCTGCCAATTTTGGTGAAGTTTTCTACATATTCAGGATACAGAATCGCTTTCGCTTTTACTTCGCGGTTATCCGCAGACAGTTTCAGTGATTCGATTTGTCCGATATTAATCCCTAGGTAGCGAATAGGCATGCCTTCGGATAGCTTAGACGCATCAAAGGTTGTCAGTGTTACCGCACTACCAATCGCTTTTGCCGCCGTTTCTGATGGATAAAGTGTATGTTGGCGTGAAGTATCTAAAGAGCCAGTTTGAATATTGTCAAAGCTAATTGCACCACTAAACGCACGGCTGAGCGGGGAGGCTTGAACTGTTAAACCTCCAGCATTTAACTGAACTTTAGCACCACCTTCAGCCCAGAATACGCTTTGTGGAGTCAATAAATTACGGTATTGACCTGAGATATACACATTCACTGCAAAGCCGTCATTGTTTGGTTTAATCGACACAATTTTACCGACTTCAAATTGGCGATATAACACCACTGAACCTTGTTGAATGTCGGGAAGGGTATTGGTGTTTAGCGTAATGGTGGTCGGTAACATGGAACCTAAAATACCCGCCTTGGCATTTTCATCGGTACGATATAACGGGAATGAGTCTGGTAATGTATCTTTCCCTTTTCCTGGAATGATATGTAAGCCACCTTCCAGCCATTCTTGAGGTGTCGCACCTTGGAATTGCAATCCGCTCATACCTAATTGCACATCGACACGGCTATTGGCGACAAATTTACTGTCTTGTTTAACCAAATGTTTAAATTCATTAAACACGGCAATTTGGAACTGAACATTGTCATCTGTTAAGTGACGTTGTAACACTTCACCGATTTTTATTCCGCGGTAGATAACAGGTTGCCCCACATTTACCCCGAAGGTATCCAATGCGGTGAGGGTAAGTTGCAAGTCTATATTGCCTTGCTGATCAAGCGGTTTGACATCCTCTTTACTCGGCTGCAATTCATATTGCTGCCCGGTTTGTGCTGGCAGGCTGTTTTCTGGGGAATCGAATGCGACAGCGCCATTGATCACTGCCGAAAGGCTTTCCATTTTGATACTGGCGCCAGTATTTAAGTCGAATCCTCCCTCAATACCAGAGATATTCCAAAATTGGCTATCCGATCGTACGAGATTCACGTAGCGTTTTTTAATAATAACCGCGATGGATACGCCTTTATTTTCAGGTAATAAGGAGTAATCAGAAATATAACCGACCGGAACTTTACGGTAATAAACAGGGGAGTTTTCGTTTAATGCACCTAAATCTTTCGCGGTGAGGTAAATGAGTAATTCACCTTCGTTTAAGTTTCGCTGAGGTGGTGTATCGAGCGCCACAAATTGGGATTTTTGCGAGCCAGTGCTTGGCTGCATCCCAATATAGTTCCCACCTACCAGAGCATCTAAGCCTGATACACCGGCTAGTGAGGCTTTAGGCGTTACTAGCCAAAAGCGCGTTCCAGAAGTGAGTGCAGAGCGCATATCTTTATTCACATTGGCGGTGACAATTACGCTTTTCATATCGCTACTAATAGAAACGGTTTGCACCATGCCAACATCCACACCTTGGTAGCGAATTGGCGTTCGACCTGCAACAACGCCAGAGGCAGATGAAAATTGAATGGTAATTTGCGTGCCACGTTCCACCCATTGTTGGAATAGCAGCCAGCCTGCGATCATGATCGCGATGATGGGAAGCAGCCAAAAGGGCGAAATTGTCGTCCTTTTACGGCTGATAACCTCCGAAACTTCATCCGAAGCTTCATTTTGATGGTTTTGATTTTCCATAAGAATCCCAAATTAATCGACTGTCTAACCACTCAACAGCAAGGATAGTTAAAATAACAGCGGTACCAAAATATAAAGCCGCAGGCCCCATAGTAAATGACATTAGCATATCGCGGTTAACTAAGGTCATCATCAAGGCGATGACGAATAAATCTAACATCGACCAACGCCCAATCCATGAGACGAATTTCAGTAATTTCATCCGTAACACAGGGTCTGTATGGCTTTTAAGTTGAATTGAAAATAATAACAGTATCATGATGATAATCTTTACGAAGGGCACCAAAATACTGGCAATAAAAACGATAATAGCAATCGGCCAGTTTCCTGAATCAATTAAGGAAACGACACCGGAATAAATTGTATCTTCTAAGCGTCGCCCATTTAAATAAAACGTCGAAATAGGCAGTAGGTTAGCAGGGATTAGCAATACCATGGCGGCAATCAGTGCGGCCCATGTTTTTTGTAAGCTTAAAGGTTCGCGATGGTGAAGTGGGCGGTGGCAGCGCTGGCACTTGCCTTTCTTATTGGGTTCGCCAGTAAAATGGCAGGCTAGGCAGGTTTCTGCATGAGGCGCATCTGCATTTTCTTCTAAAGGATAAAGCCGCCGCCACAGTTCATCGAGATTAATATGGATTAAAATGATAATACTAATCAAAGACATAGTACTAAACGCAATCAACCCGTGCCCGACATAAACTGTCGCGTAATCTTGCATTTTAATCGCGGCGATACCCAAACCGACAAGATAGACATCCAGCATGACCCACTCTTTGAGATGCTTCATCATCAGTAAAATAGGGCGCATGTTGATGGCCAGATAACGTGCTAATACCAAAGATAAAATCGAAATAGGCAAAAGTAGCGGTGCAGCTATCGCACAAAAAGCCACAATGCTGGCGGTAAAAGGGTCACCTTGCTCGCTAATTAAGCGGACGCCATCAAGCACGTTAGCATTGATTTGGGTGCCAAATAGATGAATAGAAATCAATGGCTGCCAAAAAGCGATGGGCGCAAGAAGCAATAAAGTGATAGATAATAGAGCAAGACGACGGAGTGACCATGAGCGCCCATCATTTAGTTGACTAGAACATCTTGGGCAAACAATGACTTGCCGTGGTTGAAAAGGCGGAGTCACTATTTTTTGGTTACAATGGCAACAACGTTGCAAATTCATGGCAGTATGATTAATGTGGGTCATATATATTGATTGCTGTCT
>NZ_JAERJY010000112.1:0-12057 GCF_018257375.1 Providencia sp. JGM181
GGAGAAAGAAATGAAAACTCATGCAGAATTACATAGTGAATGGATGAAAAAACTAGAATATCGTAGAGCTTACGAAATAGAAGAGCGAAGTAATACGTCGGTGGAGATAGTTATATTAGAGCTAGAAGACGAAAATGACTTTTTTGAAAGCTAGTAGACTGAGTAAAATGAATGGCTAACATTACTTGGGTGACCTACTGATTACAAGTCTGTAGGTCAACCTCAAACCCACAAATTAAACATCAACGACAGCTGCTCAAACGCTTGATGGATCAGGCGTTCTGTATAGCGTGGAAGGATAGAAATAATCAGCCCCAACATGCTGATACCAATAGTTAATGTGAGAGGGAAACCCACCACAAACACCGATAATTGCGGCGTCATTCGGTTTAAAATACCGAGGGATAAGTTGAGGATTAAAAACAGCGTAATAAACGGCAGAGCGAGCATTAACCCATTGATAAAAATGGTATTCGCAAATTGCAAAAATACCCAAAAACCATCACGGTGAAGAGGGGCGGTTTGGATAGGGATCAGCTCAAATGAGTTTGTCAGAATATAAATCAGCCACAAATGCCCATCGAACGACAAAAACAGCAGCAGCGTGATTAAATTTAAAATTCGTCCAAGGATCGGCATATTGGGACCGCCGGTCGGGTCAAAGAACGTCGCGAATGACAATCCCATCTGTAAACCAATCACTTCCCCCGCATGACGTACCGCGGCGAAAGCCATCTGCATGGTTAATCCCATGGCGGCACCAATCACGATTTGTTGTACACACACCCATAATCCCATCGCTGAAAATAGTGGAATGGTTGCGACAGGCAATTGTGGAGAAATGACTAAAACGGTAAAAAATGCGAGGGCGATACGTACCTTACTGATAGCCTGTTTTTCATTAAAAAACGGGGCGGTACCAAACAGGGCTAAAAGGCGAACAAAAGGATAAAAACCTTGGCTTAACCATAGCGTGAGGGTTTCGCTGGTAATGGTTAACATGATCAGCCAATGATAAACGGTAAGTTACTAAACAATGTGCGGATATAGTCCGTAAGCAGGTTTAGCATCCAAGGTCCCGCGATGATTAATACCGCAATTACCGATAAAATCTTAGGGATAAACGACAACGTCATTTCGTTCACTTGGGTAGCCGCTTGTAGCAGGCTGATAATCAAACCCGCTGCCAGTGCGGCTAGCAGCAAAGGCGCCGCCAGCATCAATGCGATTTTCATCGCTTCTGTTCCCATTGCCATTACAGATTCAGGTGTCATATGTGCTCCTAATTAAAAAAGCTTTGGGAAAGGGAACCGAGTAGTAACTGCCAGCCATCGACTAACACAAATAGCATTAGCTTAAACGGCAATGAAACCGTTGCAGGTGGCACCATCATCATCCCCAACGCCATCAATACGCTGGCAACCACTAAGTCGATAATCAAAAATGGGATAAAGATAGTAAAACCAATCTGGAATGCCGTTTTTAGCTCACTGGTAATAAACGCCGGAATTAAAATGCGCATTGGCACATCTTTGGCTTCTTGGATATCACCCACCTTGGCGATACGCGCAAACAGCGCTAAATCAGATTCACGGGTTTGCCCAAGCATAAAGGTACGCAGTGGCGCAGTGCCTTTTTCTAATGCGGTTTCTAGGCTAATTTTATCTTCGCTAAAAGGTTGATATGCCTCGCGATAAACCTGATCGGCAACCGGGGACATCACAAAGAATGTGAGAAATAAAGCTAAGCCTAATAAGACTTGGTTCGGTGGTGCTGACGGTGTACCTAGGGCGTTACGGAGTAACCCTAATACGATGATAATACGGGTAAAACTGGTCATCATCAGTAACATTGCAGGGATAAAACCCAGCAAGGTTAAAAACAGTAACGTTTGAACGGGCAACGACCAGGATTGACCACCATCGGCTAATGTATGGCTGATCACGGCAGGCAATGCCGCAGAGGCAGATTGTGGCAGAACAAGTAACAGAGCGCTGATAATGACAGTAGGTTTTAAAGGTGACATGGGCGCTTCCGGTTACTGTTTTTCAGGTGCCACAGCGTTAGCAGCATCCTGTTTTTTCTTAAAAATCGACTGAAACGTTAACGGTTCAGAGGCAAAGTTCACAACATCATTTTCTAATGGTGCAGGGTACTGATGCAGCAAATTCACGGATTGTGATGTGACGCCCAGCACTAAATATTCGTTATTCACTTCCACCACGACAACACGCTCTTTGCCACCGAGAGTACAACGACCTTTCACATTAATCAGTTGCTGCTTAACAAGCGGATTACGTCCAAACCCAAATGTCTTAAACAGCCATGCACCCAGTAAGATCAGTAAAATGATCCCGCCAAGTGCCCCTGAAATCTGTGCTAAGCTATCATTTTGGTTGATAGCTTGAGCAGAGTTACCTTCGCTGCTGACGGTGCTGGTCAAAAAAGGCTTTTGAGTGTGCGCCGAATCAATCTGTGAAGGTGGTGTCTGCAAGGATGCCTCGGTTTGCAAAGGTGCGGCTGTTTCGTCAGACATTTTTAACGGCTCAAGCGGCGCATACGTTCTGATGGTGTGATGATGTCAGTGATACGAATACCATAATTGTCAGACACCACGACCACTTCACCTTGGGCAATCAAATAGCCGTTGATCAGGATATCCAGTGGTTCACCAGCTAAGCCATCTAAAGAAACCACAGAACCTTGAGACAGGCTCAGCAATTTTTTAATCGTCATTTTAGTGCGACCCAGTTCCACTGATAGGCGAACCGGAATATCCATGATCATATCGACATCAGATAACTGATTTAATGGATTTTGCCCATCGAAATTATCGAAATTTTGCATACCTGCGGAGGCGGATTCCGCTTGTTTTTGCTGTTCCAGCGCCTCAGCCCACAGATCCTCTTCATTGTGGTTGGTTGATGCATCAAGAGAATTCTTCGCCTCACTCATTGGTACTTTCCTCATCTAGAGTGTTTAAAACAGGATTAATCAAATGTTCCACACGCAGCGCATACTGGCCGTTTTGGGTACCGTATTGACTGGTTAATACTGGCACGCCATCAACATTGACGATAAGACGGTCAGGTTTCTCGATAGGGAGCACATCCCCTTTTTGCAATTGCAGTAAGCGAGAAATACGCAGCGGGATCTCAACCAAATTGGCAATCAGTTCAAGTTCTGAACGTTTTACTTGCGTGACTAAATTGGTTACCCACGCTTCATTTTCTTGATGCCCTTGCTCCATTGGTGGGTTAATTAACCGTTCACGCAATGGTTCAATCATGGCAATAGGAATACAGATACTGAACTCACCGACGGTATTACCAATTTCCACTAAGAACGGGGTTGTCACCACGATATCGTTCGGGGAAGTGGTGATGTTGGTGAATTTAACTTGGATTTCAGAACGCACATACTCGACTTCCACGTCAGCAATTGGCTTCCACGCATCACGGTAAGCGCCTAAAGCCAGCTTCAGCATACGGTTGATAATACGTTGTTCTGTATTGGTAAATTCTTTGCCTTCAGAACGGACAGGGAATCGACCATCTCCCCCAAACAGGTTATCCACGGCGATATACACTAACGCAGGTTCAAAAGTGAACAATGCGGTGCCGCGAAGCGGTGGCATGTGGATCAAGTTTAGGTTGGTTGGAACTGGCAAGTTACGCGCAAATTCATGATAAGGTTCGATTTTGATGGCACCAACCGTGATATCCGGGCTGCGGCGCAACATGTTAAATAACCCCATACGAAACTGACGGGCAAAACGCTCATTAATAATTTCCAAGGACTGCATACGTTCGCGAAATACCCGACGTTGGGTATTCGGGTCATAAGGGCGAACGTTGTCTTTGCCTTGAAGATCCGTGGATGGCTGCTCGCTTGATGGCGCGTCATCATTGAGTAGCGCATCAATTTCAGCCTGAGATAAAATATTATCGCTCATGGGTCTTATCGCAGAATAAAAGTAGTAAATAACACGTCTGAAATATCCTGATCGGTATCGCCTGGGATCAGGGTAGGGGTAAGTGTCCCCTTAATATCTTTCATTAATTGCAACTTACCTTCGTTAGTACCCATGTTTTTAGATTGCTGTTCTGACAGCAATAACAGTAGGCGGCTACGCACTTCTGGTAGGTATTCATGAAGTTGCTTACGCGACTTTTCATTCGCTAGACGTAAGGTGATGTGGATATAGAGCACGCGATCTGCCGCATTGTTTACCCCTGGCAGGTTAACGGTAAACGGTTCTAATTCCATAAAAATCGGTTGAGGCATATTTGGGCGTTTTTCTTCCCCATTCGCAGTCTCCTGCGCCTCTTGTTTTGTCGTCCACCAGCTGTAACCACCGAAACCTGCACCGGCTAAGGCGATGAGGGCAAACAGTAAAATTAACCCTTTGTTCGAACGTTTAGATTGATTGCGTGAAGACGACATGTTGCAAAATTCCTGTTGTAAATGCCAAACCCATACGGAGTTTTATACTTTATGATCTCTAGCATTATCCCTAGATTGGGAAGAGTTAAAGGAGTGAAAAACGAAACAAAAAGGCGGTAACTCGACGCTTTAGACCTGAAATTACCGCCATTAGATTATTTCTTAGGCAAAGGTATTAATTCCACCTTGATGTGTTGGCAATTTAACCCCACTCACGCTGGCATGAGATTCACTGATACCAACCGCGCCCATTGTTGGATGGGTTGGCTGAATTTGCCCATCATGTTGGCGAGATTGCTGTTCCGCATTTGATTGACCGCTAAAATTATCTTGCCCCACAGAGCCTTGTGCTAAATGAATACCACTTTCCTGCAATGCACTGCGCAGGACTGGCATCATGCTTTCCATTGCAGCACGAACATGGCTATGTGGAGAAACAAAGTGCATCACGGCTTGATTATCTTCGATACGTAAATGCACATTTAGGGAACCTAACTCTTCAGGATGTAAGCGAATTTGCGCTTGAGAAACCCCTTGGCGAGAGAAAAACAGCATTTGTTGGCTAAGTTGTTGTTGCCAAGCTTCAGTACCAAATGGCGCAGCAAGGTTCATGGTTGGCGTTGGCATTGCAGGCGTTGCCGTTGGCATTGGTGTGGCAGATGGTGTCGCCATAATGCCTGCAACATGGGTTACCGTCGGTGTTGCGGTATTGCTAAATGCGCCACTTTCAGCTTGAACACTAAAAGCCCCTTTAGCGCTATTTTGCAGATTCTGGGTATTTTCAGCCGTTGCACTGGCGATTTGTGACAATGATTCTGTGCCTGGCGCTTTTTTACCGAGCGACATCGCATCTTGATTCAGATCTTTTGTTGGGATTGTGCGTGGATTATCCAGTGCAAATAACGCTTGATCGCGACGCTCACCGACCTCTTTTTTACTCATTAAAGCGAGTGTCGGTTCATCGGCTTCCCCGGCGAGCTGCAATTGTGCTCCATCCAAGGTTTTATCATCAAATGGCGTCACGTTACGCGCCACATCTGTCAGTTGTTGCAGTGTTTGAGTGAACGGAGTTGCAGAGGATTTCTCCGCACTGGTTTGCGGGTTAGCGGCCGCTTGAATACGCTCATCCATGGCTTGTTTTAATTGGCTAATTAAGGCGTGTTCTTCGCCTTGTTTACCCGTTAATAGCTCCGCTTGCAGTGGTGATTGTGCATTGAGGTCACGGCGGAAATTCAGCTGTGCTAAGGTATTTTCAGCTTGTTGTTTTTGAGTTAACTGATTTTCTGTGGTCGCGATTTTGTCCGTTGCTAATGGCGCGTCAGTGGATTTCTCTGAGGCGGCAGTGGCTGTATCAGATTGTTTTTGCTCACTGATCTGTTGGTTCAGAGGCGTTTCGTTAGCGCTGCCATTAAGCGTCGGGGTGCTATCGCCATTTTTTTCTGGCAATTGCTGGTTTTCAAGGACTGCCTGAAAAGGTACGGCAGGTGCTTGATTTTCATCAATCTGCTTGTCTCGCGGCTGTTCTTTTGCTGCATTAGCGGCAGGGGCAACCGGTAACAGGTTTGCATTGACGTCCATTTATTGGGTTCTCCGTAAAGTCGCGCGTTGAGCAAATTCATCCATCTGTTTCTGCTCTAAGCGATTTTGACGTTGGCTTTGAGTGTGTTCTGCACGCTGGATTAAGGTATCGAACGCATTGACGCGTTGCTGTTTTTCTTGCCAATGACGATTGGCGTCACTGACACGTTGTTCCCAGAGCGTTAACTGTTGCTGTTGCTGCTCAATAGTTAGCTCCAAGGTCACAAGAAATTGCTGATAGTTTTGCCATTTGTCCGAGTCCATGCCCGTGTGCAACGTTTGGTTTAATTTCTGCCGATATTCCGACTGATAGTTTTCCAACATGTGCAATTGCTCCGCCATTTGCGTGTGCGTTTGGCGGACTTGAGCAAGGACTTTAGCCGCTTCCTCTGAGGCATCTTCTGCTAAGCTCAGTAAGGTCGCTAATGCATGACTATTGGACATCGCATTCCTCGTTATTCATTGGGAACAACATGAGACAGTTGTTCACAAGCGGTTTGATAATCACAACGTTCATCAATATCTTGCTGTAAAAACTTCGACATTCTTGGGTAATACTGAATTGCGGTATCGAGCATTGGGTCGCTACCCATGGCATAAGCGCCGACGTTAATCAGGTCACGGTTGCGTTGATAGCTGGACGTGAGCTGTTTAAAGCGCTGGATTTTGCGATAATGTTCTTTGGCGATAAGTTCCGTCATTGCACGGCTAATGGATGCTTCAATATCAATGGCAGGGTAGTGCCCAGATTCTGCCAATGAGCGTGACAGAACAATGTGCCCATCTAAAATAGCGCGAGCGGAGTCGGCAATCGGGTCTTGTTGGTCATCTCCTTCGGTCAATACGGTATAAAAGGCGGTAATCGAACCGCCGTTTTTACCATTACCCGCACGTTCAACCAATGCAGGTAATTTTGCAAACACGGACGGTGGATAGCCTTTGGTTGCCGGAGGTTCACCGACAGCAAGCGCGATTTCACGCTGTGCCATGCTGTAGCGTGTGAGTGAATCCATGATAAGCAATACGCTTTTACCTTGATCACGGAAATATTCTGCGATGCGGGTAGCGTAAGATGCCCCTTGCATTCTCAGTAACGGTGAAACATCAGCAGGCGCGGCGACGACAACGGCACGGCGTAACCCTTCAGCACCTAAGATATTTTCAATAAAGTCTTTAACTTCGCGCCCACGCTCACCGATCAACCCGACGACAATAATGTCCGCTTGAGTGAAACGCGCCATCATGCCGAGTAAGACGCTTTTACCGACGCCAGAGCCTGCAAACAGCCCCATACGTTGACCGCGACCGACAGTTAACAGTGAGTTAATCGCTCGTACGCCCACATCTAAAATATCGTGAATTGGCGTACGCTCCAACGGGTTGATGGATGGTGTGATTAGCGGCGCACGTTGTTTGGTTTCCAGCGGCCCTTTGCCATCTAACGGAGTGCCTTGGGCATCTAATACGCGCCCCAGTAATTCATTGCCGAGAGGCAGCAGGCGACTCGTTTGTCCGTCTTCTCCAGACGTTTGCGCATACACGCGTGCGCCTGGGGAAATACCTTCGAGGTCGGAGAGCGGCATCAACAACATGCGAGGGCCGTTAAAGCCAACCACTTCGCAGACAACCTCGTCAGTGCCACCATTTATAATGCGTTCGATATAGCAGGTAGCGCCTAAAGGCATTTTAATGCCTTCGGCTTCCATCACGAGACCCGTAATTTTGGTCAAACGTCCATAGCGGCGTACCATCGGAATGCCTTTCATGCGTGACTCTAAGTCATCAAGAGACGCTATCCAACGGCCGAGTCTCGCAGTCATGACAAGCTCTCCGGTGCATACAGACGGCATAATTCTTGCCAGCGAGTGGCGACCGTCATATCAATTTCACCATCTTCAGCGACCACGCGACAGCCACCCATATGCAGGCTTGGGTCGGCGACTAAGCGCCAGCCATTCAAGTCTAACAATGAGCCTAAATGTTGTTCGATAAGCGCCACATGATTCGGGTTCACATGCAGTTCAGGCTGGCTCGCAAATATTGGTTTTTGTTGCATTAAATGGCTAATTTCTTCTAATAGCGCGGTACCATCGCACACAGTAGATTGCCCCAACACTTGCTTCGCGGCAGTTAGCGCGATTTGCAGTAATTTGGTAGTAACGACAGTGTCAAAAGTATCTAGCGAATAGTGAAATTCTGATAATAGTTTCTGCCACGTTTCAATTACCGGTTGCTGAAGAGCGAGGGCTTGCTCGCTCCCTTGCTGCTCACCAGAACGTAAACCTTCCGTAAAACCAGCTTGATAACCCTCTTTTTGACCTTTTTCAAAGCCTTGTTGAAAGCCCGTTTTCTGGGCATCCTCTTTGATGTTATCCAGCAAGTTGATCTGCTCGAGCACTTCTTTTGGCTCTAAGCAGGGGACTTTCGGCGTGTTTGGCTCAGGAACGTCATTCAACGGCGGAATAGCCGATGAATTCAGATCCCATTGATTAAGTTCCCGTAACTGCCAAGGCTGCCACTGCTGATTATTTTTGGATGTATTAGACATACACGTCGTCTCCACCACCAATCGCGATTTCGCCTTTCTCCATTAAGCGGCGAACAATCATCAGAATAGCCTTCTGCTCGGTTTCCACTTGTGACATACGGACTGGTGCTCGAGATTCCAGGTCGTCGCGAACAATCTCGGCTGCACGCGCTGCCATATTGTTGAGGAAATGGTCGCGTAGAGCTTGGTTGCTGCCTTTGAGGGCAATAACCAGCGAGTCGGTAGACACGTCTTGCAGAATGCGCTGAATGCTGCGGTTGTCCACTTCGATAAGGTTTTCGAATAGGAACATTTCGTCGATAATGCGTTGAGCCAGCTCACCATCATAATCACGCATGGCATCGATAACGCTTTCTTCTTGCTGATTTTTCATCAGGTTGATAATTTCTGCCGCGGTTCTTATGCCACCCATTTTGCTGCGTTTGAGGTTCTGACCGTCTAGCAGGTTGTTCAGAACTTCGGTCAGCTCAGCTAATGCGGCTGGCTGAACACCACCAAATGTTGCGATACGCAGCATAATGTCGTTACGCTGACGCTCTTCGAACAGTTCTAAAACATCGGCCGCTAAGTTGCGTTTTAAGTGAACCAAGATTGTGGCGATGATTTGCGGATGCTCGTCGCGAATAATATCGGCAACCGTTTGTGGCTCCATATAGTTGAGGCTTTCGATACCCGAGGTGGTCTCTTGCTTCTCGAAAATATCTTCCAACAGGCTGGCAGCACGTTCTTCCCCAAGGGCTTTGACCAACACCGAACGCAGATAGTCGTTGGTGTTGATATTTAAGGCGGCAAACTGAATTGCCGACTCTTCAAACTCGGTGAGCACTTCCGCCAGTTCGTTGTTGGAGATTTGGCGCATGTTGGACACCGCCATACTCAACTGCTGAACTTCTTTGGGATTCAGGTGCTTAAACACTTCGGCTGCCTGATCTTCGCCGAGTGTCATCAACATCACGGCGCTTTTTTCTGTTCCAGTTAAATTCATTGGGATTTTCCTAACCACTGACGGATAACCATTGCCACAACTTGTGGGTCTTTCTCTGCCATTTCACGAATACGCTGGCTTTGAATTTCAGCGCTAACACGTTGGCGAGTAAGACGGCGACGGGTTTTCTCGTCCATATCTTCACTAATTTCTTCTTCCACCACGAACGGCGCTTTAACTTGAGATGCATTGGCAATGGACATTTCAGCATCGATTTGCGCTTGTTGGGTTTTGCGATATTTCACCCACTGAGGTTTGATACCAAAGCGCCACATAAACCACGCAATCAACGCAATCAGCAAGATTTTGCCGTAATCTAAAGCTTGACCAATCACCTGTGGGTTATTCAATAACGATGGCTCTTCAACCACTGGCGTATCGTCAGTAAATAAGGAGTTAGTGATATTGATGGAGTCGCCACGCTGCGCAGAATAGCCCATCGCTTCACGGGTTAATGCATCAATTTGCTGTAACATTTCCGGTGGGAGCGGCTTCATTTCTGGACCTTTCTCACCTTCTTGGGATTGGTAATTGACGATCACCGCAACAGACAGTCGGTCAACGACACCAATTTGGCGCTGTGTGTGACTGATTTTGCGATCCACTTCGTAGTTTGTGGTTTCATCACGCTGGGTATTAAGGGTGCCATTACGGGTATTTCCGGCAGTTTTTCCATCAGTGCTTTCTTTATTAGCCTCAATCGGTGCACTTGGTGCGCTGACCGGTTGGTTTGATAATGCACCGGGTACGCCACTTGGGCCACCGTTGCTGTTTTGCAGGCTTTCGCTATTCTGGCGAGAGCGAACCGCAGCGGCATCAGGGGTTTGATTTGGCTTGTACTCTTCAGACGTCTGCTCAACTTTTGAGAAGTCCATTTGCGCGGTGACTTGCGCGTGAATATTGGCACGACCGACTAATGGAGACAGAATATCTTCAATGCGCTCTTTAAGATGGGCTTCCATCTCTTTGGTCATTTTGATTTGTGCGCTATTGGCAGATTGTTGGCTGTTGTCGTTATTGGTCAGCAGGCGGCCTGTTTGGTCGACAATGATCACGTTTGCGGCGGTTAAGCCAGTTACGCTGCTTGAAACCATATGGACGATGGCGCTAATTTGCCCTTCATCCAACATTCTGCCCGGTAATAAACCGACAGTGACCGAGGCGGTCGGCAGTTTTTGTTCACGGACAAATAAGGTTGGTTTAGGGATAGCCAAATGGACTCGAGCGCTTTGAACTGGGCTGAGGAATTCGATGGTACGAGACAGCTCGCCTTCAAGGGCACGCTGATAGTTGATTTGCTCGCTAAATTGGCTGATACCAAATTGTTCTTTATCAAGCAGTTCAAAACCGGTATTGCCACCTTTCGGTAGACCTGATTGCGCCAGTTTCAAACGTAATTCATGGACTTTATCAGCAGGCACAAGAATAGCACTGCCGTTATCCGCGATTTGATAAGGGACGTTCATCTGGGTCAGTTGGCTGACGATGTCACCCCCATCTTTTGCACTCAGGTTACTCAGTAGTACACGGTAGTCAGGGCTACGGAACCAGAGGAGCAGGGCGACAATAATAGATATCGCAGCAGCACCGGCAATAATTAACGGTATTTTCGGGTCGGCTTTGATGCTTTCGATCAGTGAGGCAAAACCTTTTTTGGCCTCCCCCGTATCTTTAGATGCGGTACTCATAAATATTCCCTGCTATGCAAACTAAACGGATGAATATACGTTTGGTGAAACAATCTTATTTCCCTCTTCGTAACCTCATTTTTTTACGCTGCTATTATTTATTGTCTTGATGCAATCTAATGACGGAATCAGCCTATAATTTTGGTGTTATTTATCGGCTTCAAGTAAAAAACGGTGTGGTAGGGTAGGCAAACTAAAATTCGTGACGGCAATTTTTTGCTCAACTTATCGACTAACCGAAGAGAACAGAATGACGATTCAAGCGATTGAAGGGGTGGTTTCCCAATTAAATGTGGTGGCAACGCAAGCGGCACATAACACCAAACCCGTTGTAGAGCCGGTGGGTTTTGCCGATCATTTAGTGGCATCTGTGAACCAAATCAATGAAACCCGCGTACAATCTGCGCAGAAAGTGCAAGATTTTACCCTCGGTAAGCCGGATGTTTCATTAAATGATGTGATGGTCGATATGCAAAAAGCCAGCTTGAGCCTACAAATGGGCATTCAGGTGCGTAATAAGCTGGTAGCAGCGTATCAAGAGATCATGTCAATGCCAGTGTGATTATTATTCTTTAATATTTATGTATTGATACGAAACGCAGGCAATGCCTGCGTTTTTTATTTGTTTTTAAATGGCGAAGTAAGCATCAATAAATAAGTTAATCTATTATTATTTCCTTCTGTCATTTTTAATATAACTATTTCTTACTCATGTAGGATGAATGGGTAATACACTAAACTAGTGTTTACTTTATGGGCTCAATAATAATGGGTATATTATGAATGATAATAATATTAGTGAAAATCACGGG
>NZ_JAERJY010000113.1:0-11933 GCF_018257375.1 Providencia sp. JGM181
ATCTATGATGATATCAATATAATTTAATTGATAACTGAGACTATGTTCTTTTAACTGTTTTATCCAGTAGGTAATTAAATTTTCTTTAGAATTGGCAGTTATATTATTCACGATATATTATTCCTAATGCAGATTCTTGTGCTTTTTTTAAACACTCTTCACACACAGACTTTGGCAAGTCAGGTAATGGGAAATCTTTACCTTGCGGAGCATCCCACACATGTTGGCCTTTTAGACTGATACGACTTGGGCTATGTATTTCTATTTGCCCATCAGGGGAAATATGGATATAGCCACCGCCGCAACCTAAAGTTATACCATTTTTGGCAGTGAGCTGGATATGCCCTTGGGTTGATTGCACTGTGATATCTTTCAGTGCAATCGCATCAAGCTTATCGCCGTGTGATTCTATTTCGAAAGTCCCCTTACCTGAAACGAGACGAACCCCTTCTTTTTGCGAAAGTAATGAAATTTTTTGACTCGCATTCACACTAATGTGTTCACCACTGGCAATGTGCATTTCACCCGTACTTTGAGAATAATGAGCTTGCGCACTTTGCAACAAAATTGATTGTTCAGTAACCAGTCCAATTCCGTCAGTCGCATGTATTAACGCAGCGGGAGCGGCCAAGCTTTCAGTGTTTTTCTGAAGTGCTTTTAAACTGTCCTGCTCAGGAGATACGTTTTTATGCTGTTTGGTGATTTCTCCCCAACTGGTCAATTGATTATTTGCACTTTTTACGAGTGATATTGCGGGAGCCATCGCCAACACATCCCCACCGGCCTTATCCTGCTTATCGGTGGTAATAAACAACCCTTTACCCGCACGAATTGCACCCCAGCTATCTGTACGTAGCTCAAAACCGTCACCGCGTTGTTCGCGCTCGGCGTTGACCAAATGCCCCAAGTTTAACTGGGTTTTTCCGCCATACTCGGTGCTGAGCTTAATATGCTCTTGCCCGCGTTTATCCTCCATGCGCAGCTTGTTATTCGCAGGCGTGCGGATCACATTGCGGGTGTTATTTTTATCCGTAACGTGGTCGGGGTGGCGGGAATCATGTAGTGCGTGGGCGATGTAAGGGCGGTCTGGGTCACCCTCATGGAAAGCGATAGCGACTTCAGTCCCTTGAATTAGCGGGAAATGGATCCCATAAGTATCACCCGCGTAAGGTTTCGCCAAGCGCACGGGCATACTTTCATAGCCCTTGGTTTTATCATCGCGATCCGCATCGAATTTGACCCAATAAAAGCCGTGTTCATTTTGGTGAGCATAAATGTCGTGGTCTTTTGCGCTGGTGACACGCGCCATTAATGTTCCAGCAATGACAGGACGTGGTTTTAGAGCAGGGCGCCAGCACAGTGATTCAGTGTATGGCACGGCGTCAAAGCGAACAGTCAGCGCTTTATCTCGGCTGGCAGTAAAACGTAGGCGAGTAATTAAAATCGGCGATTTGAATACGCTGGGTAACGTCGAACTGAGCGGGTTATCTTGAATGCTTAATACTAATAATGGCGTCAGGTCTGCTGCGCTACTTTCTCCGCGGAGTAAAGTCTGACGAGCTAAAAAGCGCTCGTGATCGAGTCTTGCCCAAAAGTTAGCGGTTTCGGTTTCAGGGCGAATTTTGTCCCCACGGGTTAGGTGGCGGCCTTTATAGTGATAAACATCGCCGTAGTTGATTTTTTCGCCATCACCGCGGGTCATGTCTGCGACGGCGGAAATCAACGTATCTTCCGCCAGTCGGTGGTTATAGTCTTTGGCAAAAACAGTGCTTTCAACCACTTGATGACGTAAAGATAATCCCCAAACACTGTCAACATGGTTATCGCTCAGCCCTGATGGGCTATTTAATGGCAGCGTTTTGTCATACACATAACCGCGTTGGCTGTCCGTAAAGTGGAGCACCTCGGTTTGGGTATCATCTTGTAAACCAAAGCGGTAAAAAATACCCACTTCACTGAGTAAACGCTCGATAAATTGGCGGTCACTTTCGTTAATTTGGTTGATTTGTTCGCGTTTTGGGTACTCTTTTTCGAGATGAAATTCGAATTCCCAGCCTTTGAAATTATGTTCGCGCAGGATCTGTTCAACCACATCAGGGATGGATTGGTTGATAAAGAAACGGTGGCTGCGAATTTGATGGCGGAGTAGCGCAAAAAAAGGCTCAATAACTAGCTGGTAGCGAGCTTCATCCGCAGAGCCAGAGAGACGACGGAAATCCGTGACCACGCCATGAACGCGCTTGGCAACGCTCGGCTGAGTGGCGAGCCCCATTAAGTTACTTATCGGCGCGGAAAAGGTCAGGCTGGCATTACGGCGCAATAATTGTTGCGCAGAAAGATCTTGGGCGGAACAGGTAAACGTAATTTGATAGCGATAGGTATCGCTAGCGGCCTCACGCCCCGTAAAATGTTCAACGTCCAGTAAATCTGAGCAGCCTTGCACTTCTAGGCGATAGCGGTTTTGACCTTGAAGGAGGTTTTTGGCTGTATCGAGTAGGCTCATGGATTTATCTCCTCAATATCACTGAAACTCAGGGTGATCCCGTCTTCTTCGCTATACCCTAAAGTCAGGCTTTGCGCTTGCTGGTGGTTGGCTTGGCGCATGAGTAATTGCTGACTCAGTACTGGTAAAATCTGCTGATTCAGTAGGCTGTCTATATTGCGAGCGCCGGTATCGGGTAATAAACAGGCGCTCACGAGTGTGTCATACAGCGCTTCTTCGATAATGCCTTCAAGCTTGTAGTGGGTGTAAAGACGCTTAATGACGCTGCCCAGTTTCATTTCAACAATTTGGCGCAGAGCGGCTGGGCCTAATGGGCGATAAATTAAGGTTTGGAAGCGTGCGAGTAAGGCGGGTTGGAAGTGGTCGCGCAAAGTTGGGCGCAGCAGTTCTTGCAGCTCGCCGTCGGTAGACTCAGGGAACTCTTCGAGTTGCTGCATAAGCAAGTCGCTGCCCAAGTTGGCTGTCATTAAGATCACGGTATTACGAAAATCAATTTCACGACCTTCGCCATCGCGCATAAATCCACGGTCGAAAACTTGATAAAACAGATTGAGCACATCGCGGTGGGCTTTTTCCACTTCATCGAGTAACACGACGCTGTAAGGGCGTTTGCGAACGGCTTCCGTTAAAATCCCGCCTTGACCATAACCCACATAACCTGGAGGAGAGCCTTTTAATTGGCTGACGGTGTGGGCTTCTTGATACTCGGACATGTTGATGGTGATTAAGGATTTTTCGCCACCAAACAGGACATCTGCCAAGGCGAGTGCGGTTTCAGTTTTACCGATTCCGCTTGGACCCACTAATAAAAATACCCCTTGAGGGCCATTTTCTGAGGCGAGACCCGTGCGAGCAGCACGCAGTCGTTGTCCAAGCCCCAGTAATGGGCTTTCTTGACCCACAACACGTTTGCTTAGCGAGTCTTCTAACTCCAGCAGTTCGGTTTGTTCGTCTTTTAAGAGGCTGGATAATGGCACACCCGTCCAGTCGGCGATGACAGTGGCAACGGTTCTGATATCCACATCGGGGGTGATCAGCGGCTCATTTTGTTGAACGAGTTCTAATTGTGATTGGATATCGCTGACATCTTGGGATTGACGGCGCTGTTCTAAGAGCTCGCTGATAAGGTTTTTTTCTTGCTCAAAACGCTGTTCTAACTCAGCCAGCTGTATCGCTATTTGGGCATCTTGAGTGACTAATTCGCTCAGTAGGGATTGGTTGGTGGTGTTGCCAATCGCCAAATCATCAAGGATCGCTTGCTGTTCAAGTTCTAATGCATTGCGCTTGGCCTTTAAACGCGTCAATTCTTCAGGGAGTGTATCGAGGCTCATGCGGATACGGGCGCTGGCGGTATCGAGCAAATCCACGGCTTTATCGGGGAGTTGGCGACCGGTTAAGTAACGGCGAGATAAGGTAACAGCGGCTTTGACCGCATCATCGGTAATGTGAACACCATGATATTTGGCGTAGCGCGGTTTTAGCCCCCGCAGCATTAAACAGGCTTTTTCATCATCAGGTTCATCGACTTTGACGACTTGGAAACGGCGTTCTAAAGCGGCGTCACGCTCGAAATATTGTTTATATTCAGACCAAGTGGTGGCGGCAATCGTGCGTAATTCACCACGGGCAAGGGCGGGTTTGAGTAAGTTAGCGGCATCAGCGCCACCAGCTTGGTTGCCTGCGCCAATGATGGTATGGGCTTCATCGATAAACAGTAAAATCGGAGTAGGAGATTGTTGTACGGCTTCAATCACGTTTTTTAAGCGCTGTTCAAATTCGCCTTTGACGCCAGCCCCCGCTTGCAGTAGACCTAAATCTAATGTGCGTAATGATGTGGTTTGCAGGCTGACAGGAACATTACCTTCAACGATACGTAGGGCTAAGCCTTCCACTAACGCCGTTTTCCCAACACCCGGTTCGCCCACGAGAATGGGGTTATTTTTGCGACGACGAGAAAGAATATCCACCATTTGACGTATTTCGTCATCACGTCCAAAGACTGGGTCAATCGCGCCTTCGCGTGCTTTTTCGGTCACATCCACCGTAAATTTATTCAGCACGGCCAGTAAGGCATCATTCAGTGTGTTACCGATGACATTCGGTGCTGGAGCTTCATTTGTTGATTGCGTTTCAAGTGGCGCTTCTGCCGGCAAAGATTGATTATGCGCCGCAAGTTGCTGAACTTCAGGGCGCTCATCGGATTGCGCATCAAGCATCGGTCTTAAGCGTTGTAATTGTGTGATGCTTAAGGTCATTAATGGCCAAAGGGCGTCGTTCGGAACTAAAGAGGGTTGCTTCACCATCGCCGCAAGAATATGGACACTGCGAATGTGCTCGATATCTTCATCCAATGAGGCTATCACCCATGCGTTTTGAATTAAGTTTAGGAGTGATTTTGAGAGGGAGGGGCGGCTATGGATAGAGCGGGGTAGGCTGTCGATTTCTGTTAACAGACTTTGCCAAAGTGCAGAAATATCCCATTCATAGCGGCGAGCTAACACGGTGATATCACTTTCTCCTAGCTCAAGCAGCTTGAGTAACCAATGTTCGATGGTGACCTCAGCATGGGCGCGTGTTTGGCACAAGGAAGCTGCTGCCTCTAGTGCATTTGCACAGAAAGGGTTTAGGCGACGCAATAACATAACTGAAGAATTTTCCATGTTCTCTCCCTAGATAATCTGGTGGATATCAATGTGTTTAGGCACGCTACCGCCCCTAACCGTTAACCGAGGTTCATAAGGTGATATTCGCGATGGGAATACGCGATTGAAAGCGCGTATAGCTTGTTTAATGGCAAAATGTGTTGTGTGTGAGTGATGTTGCGCGAGGGGCGCAAGAAAAAAGCAGACGCCGAAACGCCTGCTTGTCTTAATTAAGCGGTAGCACGCTCATTCCAAGAATCGGAATGGATGATGTTGCCGTCTTTGTATGTCCAAGTGATTTTTTCATAGCGCAGCTCAATCTCTTCGAGATGGTTGTGCTTCTCTTTACCTGGATCTTTGATGTCGTGCATTTTTGGAGCGACTTTCACGACTTTGACGTTTTCAAGTTTGGTGTTGAAATATTCGACTTCTTGTCCTGCGTCATCAATGCGATACCATTTGAATTCCGCTTCTTTCAAGGTTTGACCCGTGGTCACAGCCTTGTAAAGGTAAGGGCTTGAAGCATCAATTTCTTTAACGAAAATGAATGGCGTATGGATACGAGTACCTGTTAACTTACCGGTATTGTTATCCGTTGGGATGTACAGGTTATGGTCTTGAGCAACCACTTCGATGCTGCCTTCACGGTCTTGTACGTCGACAGAACCTTTAATTTCAGCACCGCCATCATCTTTCAGCCATAAATAAACTGGAATAGCCATAACTACTTCTCCTTTAGTGTGGAATGTGTACCACCATCCATCGATGGTACGGTGTTGACGCCTAATATCTGACAAGCTTCAGCTTGCGGTATCAGGCGAATTTCTACGCGGCGATTGCGAGCTCGTCCGTCAGCGGTGTTGTTGTCGGCAACGGGGTTATTTTGTCCGTATCCCTGCACAGCAAAGCAGGTTGGCGAGATATCGCTGGTTTGGATCATCCAATCACGGACAGACTCTGCGCGTTTTAAAGACAGTTTTTGGTTTTGTTCTGGATTCCCGGTGTTATCGGTATAGCCAGAAACCATAATTAACCAGCCGGGTTTGGCTTTGATATTGAGTAGCGCATCAACTAACACTTTGGTCGCGCCCGTTTTGAGTGTGTATTGTCCAACATCGAATAAGGACAAACTGTCCAAAGTGACGATTTGAGGTGGTGCAGCTGGCGCTTCAGGGGTGATTTCAGGTTGAGAAGGCGCCCAACTCCCTAGCAGAGTATGTAAGTAAGGCAATATTCGATTACCTTGATATAACGCTAATGAGTAAGCACTTGGGATCCCTTCACGCTCCCAACGTGCAAGCTCAGCGGCGTCATCTTGGAGCTGCTGATAAGCGGTTAATTTGGGTGCGAGTGGAACTTCTGAAAGCTGAGAGAAACGAGCAATATCTTCACCAATATGGCGAATGAGTTGCTGGTTATGGTGGTAGCTACCGACTAAAGCACCCACTAAGAAAACCCCAAAAATGAGGCCAATTGCACCGAGGCTTTTTTCCGTCCGGCTTAAGCTAATATCATGATGCAAGCGGCGTAGCATGACATCCGGCAAAGGGAGTAAATCAGTTGTTTGTACTGAGGAGCGCAATGGCAATGTGGTTTTTTCTTGAATGAATTGCTGCCATAAATTACTTGGCTGGCTACTGATATCAATCCACTGAATGGCCCATGCTGAAGGGATTTGCTTCGGCGCACCAGCTTGAGGCAGGGTGAATTGAGGCACTAAAACTTGGTTTAGCCAGCTTTGTAAGGTATCTAGCCATAGCGAAAATTGCAGGCTTTGTTCTGATTGTCCGAAATGCGTAGGTAGCCACACGGAGTAAGGGACTGACATCGCACCTTCTTGCTCTACTTGAAATTCAGTTTGGTGGCTGAGTAACGTCATCCAAGGTGTATGTTCATCATCAACATGCATAGCGGTATCAGTATGATGAGGTTTAGAAAGGTATACCGTTACCCAAAATGGCAATTTAGCACCGATTTTTTGACGGCCTTCCCCAATCGCTCGACGCCAGTTGAGTAGCGCTTGTGTCAGGGTTTCTTGTTGGGTAAGTTGCTCAGGTAATACAACGTAAAGTAAGGATAAATGCCCAGATAGTGAAGGGGCATATTCCACCAATGCGGCAATCAGTTTAACGAGCTCAGTGGGTGCGGATACACGAATGTACCAACCTTGACTTGTTTCTCTGTGTAATTGGTCATCAAGGAATAGTGCTTGAGATTGACCGCAGACTAAAATGACAGGCCCCTGATAATTATCAGCCGGAAATGCGCCCGTATAATCATGTTCAGTGGATAGCACTTGGCGTCGCTGTTTATATTGCCAAAACAACATTCCCCCCGTCAGAACTAAGACGAAGACGGAAACAAAAATGGTGACACTTTGCCCTAGAGACCAAAATCCCCAGAGTAGCCACAAAAAAAGCCCCGTAGCAAAAAGCGTCAGACACTGTTTGATTGGATTTTGCATGCCTATCCTTGTGTCATCCACTGTTGTAGTAAATGTTCTAACGATGCACTGAATCCCCACCACATGGCGGCGAGTACGAGGATGCCACCTACCCAACCAAACCAGTAAAGTCTGCGACG
The DNA here is from genome assembly GCF_018257375.1 of Providencia sp. JGM181. Classification (NCBI taxonomy): domain Bacteria; kingdom Pseudomonadati; phylum Pseudomonadota; class Gammaproteobacteria; order Enterobacterales; family Morganellaceae; genus Providencia; species Providencia sp. JGM181. The sequence goes on from NZ_JAERJY010000113.1 coordinate 7,729, forward strand.
GCTAAACCGTAATTTAGGTTTTACGACGAGAGGCAATTCTGAAGTGATCAGATAGTCTGGAAGTTGAACATTGAGTTGAGCGACGATGCGCTCACGTTCTGGCGCCTCTTTTTGGCGAAACTTACCGACAAATCCGAGGGTAAGCACGCGATGAAAACAGAGCAAAACGTCAGGATTCGGGGCGGTTTCATTTAAAATGCTGCGTAGGCGATCCCAAAGTTTGTCTCCCGCTTCTAATGTATTGAAGTAGCGCGCTTGCAAAGGAGATTGGATCCATGTGTTGTAGCCATCATCTTGGTGTTGGCGATTCATCACAGATTCATCAATCAGAGCACATTGAGCGTATTGCATATGTTCAATGGCGGATTCAGGGTAGCCATGTTCGAGCAGTTTTTGACGTGTTTCATCAATGAGTTGGCAAACTCGACGATAAAAACTATCCCCATGAGTGATGGCGGTGCCTTGATGTAATTGACAAACCATCAGCCAAGTTTGGGCGAAGATCATGTCGATAGTATGGTGCGATGTTGTATTGTTCATGAGCGAAGTACCGCAAACAGCTCTAATTGAATGTCACCTAACGTGCTTGGAACATAGAATGCACATTGCCCAGAAGAGAGCATGGCTTGACCCGCAGGTGTTTCAATATCTAGCGCAAAATATTGATTTTCTAAGCGAAGAGGAACCGCCGTTGGGACATGACTGAGCGGTTTCAATGGAATACCATTGAGTGCCACATTAACGACGTCAGCCACATCATCACTACTACCCGCTTTGCAAAGGAGTGGAAATTGAGCGATTAATAAGTGAGCAGGCAATGATGAGCGAACCGATAAGTAAAAATCGGCTTCTTCACGTAATCGACCGTCATGGAGTTGACCTTTCCAGAATGGACCTTCTTTCGCCAGTTCAATGCTAATCACGCGAGAAGGTAAACTGGCTTCAAGCAGTGTATTTAACAAGGCAAAAAGAGGTGGGAAAACGAGCTCTGGCTGCTCATGTTTGTACAGCGGGATATCTTCCAGCTTACTTTCTAAAGAAAAAGTTAATAAGCTGCCCGCTAAACGAGCTAGCTCCCGATAGAGTAATTCAGGATGACGATGTAACGCTGTGCTGAGTTCATTGAGGACAGGCTCGGCACTATTGAGTGAATTCAGTAACCAAAACAGTGAGACATCAGCGACCACAAAGTCGGCCATTTTTTCATTACTTTCACGACGTAGTGCCATTAAACGACGGCGCTTAGCCACTAAACGGTGCATAAACTCAGAAAGTAATGTTCGTAATTCAGCACTTCCCTGGCAGGAAAGTAAGGGGGGAATGAAGTGGTTATCAAATTCCCACATCCCCTGAGCGTTGCGAATAAGGCGTGCAACAGGGCAGGTCATATAGGCTTCATTCTCATCATGAGCGAAACGCAGTGTTGCCACGTGACGTAGCACGGCAATGTCTGTTTGTTCATGCCCTAATAGGTCTTGGACTTTAACCCATTCTTGGCTAAATCGGCGTGGTCGATCGGTTCCTGTTTCGGGAACTAAGTTTCCACCATTGGCTAACATTAAAGGCAGCGCCAGAACGATATCCAATGACTGGCGATCTGCATAATCATTGAGGGACAATACCGGAGGAAGGGCATCAGCTAAGGTTGTGTCAATCAGTGTGCCGTCGTGAAAGCGCACCACGATTTTTTGGGCGCTTACGCGAGAGAGCGTTAATGCACTGACATCAAACTCGGTATTAATGACGCCCCACGTGGAGGCGATACCCATTTGTGCGACGACTTCAGCAACATGACCGTCCCAACGGGCTTGCTGTTGAAATTGCTGAGGGGCCAAAAAGGCCCCGTCTGTCCATAGGGGACGGTAGATTTTCATCCTGAATGACCTTTAATAACCGTTAGGCTTTAGCTTTAGGCATTTGAGAAACTAGCGATAAATCAACATCCATACCTTCGACTTGGAAGTGTGGAACGGCGTACAGTTTCACACGGAAGAAGCCTGGGTTATCTTCGATATCCTCAACAACCACTTTTGCATCACGTAGTGGGTGAGAAGCTTGTAAATCATCACCTGGATCGGTCATTTCAGTGACTAAGCCACGAACCCAGTTGTTGAGTTCTAATTCAAGTAAGCGTCTGTCTTTGGTGGTACCAATGTTTTCGCGTTGAATAAGCTTCAAGTAATGGGCGATACGAGACAGTAAGAAAATGTACGGTAAGCGGGCATTGATACGGCTGTTCGCGGTGGCATCAGCGGTATCGTATAACGCAGGCTTCTGTGCCGAGTTAGCGGAGAAGAAGCAGGAATAATCGCGGTTTTTGTAGTAAGACAGCGGGATAAATCCAAGATTGGCGAACTCAAATTCACGGGTCTCAGGGATCATCACTTCGGATGGAATTTTTACCTGGCTACCCGTACCTAAATCAAACAGGTGGATTGGGAGATCTTTAACGGCACCACCGGCTTGAGGTCCACGAATTTGTACGCACCAACCGTTGTTGATAAAACTTTTTACCATGTTGGCAGCAAAAGCAAAGGTGGCGTTGGTCCACAGGTATTTTTCGTGATCAGGGCCTTTAACTTCTTCAACGTAGTTGAAACTACGAACAGGCACGGTATCTGGACCGTAAGGCAGACGACCAAGCACGCGAGGCATGGTTAAGCCGATATATCGAGCATCATCAGAGTCACGGAATGATTTCCACTTGATGTACTCGGCGCGGTCAAAATAGTTGCCAATATCTTTGATTGCCGCCACTTCTTCCATCGTCTCTTTGCCAAAGAATTTTGGTCCCACAGAACCAATAAATGGCATATGTGCGGATGCTGAGACTTTGGAGATGCTACGCAGTAAGGCGATATCTTGCGGGCTACGGTCAAACTCATAGTTGGAAATCATTGCTGCGATAGGTTCACCGCCTGGGGTGTCATATTCCGCAATGTAGGTATGGTGATAAAGGCCGCTTTGAATGATTTCAGGGCTATCTTCGAAATCCTGACGTAAATCGTCTTTAGCAATATCTAACAGCTCAATTTTAACGTTTTGACGAAAATCAGTGCGGTCAACGAGGAATTTCAAGCCACGCCAAGTGGATTCAACTTTTTGGAAGTCTTGGTGGTGCATGACTTCATCCAGTTGTTGGCTGATTTGCTTATCAAGTTCAGCGATATGATGGTCAAGTAGGTTTCGGTCTAAACGCTCGACTTTTTGACCTGATGATTTTAAACGGTCTAAGAAGACTTGAACGGCGACAGTGACACGCTCATCAGCCGTTGCATCTGCCAAGGCGGCATTGTCTTGGAATGCGTTAATATCACTGATTGATGCGACTGGTGTTAAATTGATTTTTTCGAACAAAGAAGCGTAAACGCCTTGGTTTGAGGTGTCATCCAGCACAGTTGTTGCGCCTTGAGTTGATTCAGTTTTTACAGACATCAGCATAATCCTTTAATAATCCAAATTAATCTTTCTTCGGCGCTAGCTGTGCTAGTTCTTCACGAAGTTCATCACTGAGTTCTGGATCCTTAAGGATGTTTTCCAGTTCACGGCGGAACGTTGCGTTATCGAGGAGATTAGATTTCAGGTCACGCAGCAGATTGCGCATAGCTAACATTGCGCGCAGTTGAGGAATTTGACGGGCAACTTGCTCAGGCTCAAAATCTTTCATGTTTTTGAAAGAGAGGTTGATGCTTTCTTCACTTCCATCACCAGCAAGGGTGTTTTTCACCGTGAGGTTAATGGTCGGCGCAAATTCAGTGAGTACACTGTTAAAGTTATTTTTATTGATATTAACTTTTTCGCGCTCAGATAATGCTCGATTATCTTGTCCATTGCTGTAATCACCAACAGCTAATAATTTAAGTGGTAATTCCACTTTTTTCTGCGCACCACCCGTGTGCAAGTCTAATTTGATATTAACCCGAGCCTTCGGTACTTCATTTTGGAAGCTATCTGACATTTTAGGAGTCCTTTAGTGGTATTACTCGCTTTAAATATGAATTATTGGTAAATGAAATATATTCTTTAACTTTAATTTGGCTTAAATCAGTTTGCTATTTTATATAATTTTAAGATGGATAGATCAAGGTTTCTAATGGATTTGATTTTATGTTTGAGTGCGATACAACGTATTTTTACGTATGTAAACCTATTTAATTAATTAAAAATCATTTAAAATCAAAGTTGATGTGTATTCACAATGAATG
>NZ_JAERJY010000114.1:0-11908 GCF_018257375.1 Providencia sp. JGM181
ATTTCTCTAAGGAATCAACGCTATTGTGACTAAAGCGCCGTAACTGGGCTTGGGAATGCATTGCCCCTTCTAACAAAAAATTACCCTTAGCGAGCAAGTTGTTATTCACCCATACATTAATAGAATTTTTGACTTATTTAGACTGTTAATATTTATTTACACTCACTGTAATTCAGATTTGACAGAGTGATCGCAATCGCATAATCTGCTTAAATTATTAATAACCCGAATTCAATCAGAGGAATTTGTGAAGAATCGTACCCTTGGCAGTATTTTGATCGTGGCAGGAACAACAATTGGCGCAGGAATGCTAGCAATGCCGCTAGCGGCAGCAGGTGTTGGCTTCACTGGAATAGTATGTTTGTTAATTGGTTTATGGATGCTAATGAGTTATACCTCATTACTACTAGTCGAGGTATATCAACATAATCCTGCCAATATGGGGCTCGGTAGTGTTGCGAAAAAGTACCTCGGTCCTGTCGGTCAAATTGTCACTGGTTTGAGTATGTTATTACTGATGTATGCTCTGACAACTGCCTATATTGGCGGGGCTGGAGTGCTTATCTCTGATAGCCTATCTTCTTGGTGGGGGATTACGGTTTCGACTCAAACAGCCATTATTATGTTCACCATTGTTGGCGGGGCTGTGGTCTGTGTGGGTACACACTCTGTTGATTTTATTAACCGTATTCTTTTCACCGCTAAGACGATTTTCTTAGTGATTATGCTTGCCGTTATGATGCCTCATGCCGAGGCGGTTAACCTAAGCACAATGCCGCTGGAAAAAGGCCTTATACTCGCTGCTGTTCCCGTGATTTTTACCTCTTTTGGGTTCCATGGAAGCGTACCAAGTTTAGTCAATTATATGAATGGTGATGTACGCAAGCTGCGTATCATTTTCATTACAGGGAGTGCAATTCCTCTGGTTGCCTACATTCTGTGGCAGATAGCGACATTAGGCTCTATCCCATCCAATACATTTATGGGGATCCTTGCTCAATCATCCGGTTTAAATGGGTTATTAACCGCAATCCGTGATGTGGTTGCCACTCCACGCGTGAATATGGCCGTGGCCCTGTTTATGGATTTAGCGTTAGCAACTTCATTCTTAGGTGTGGCGTTAGGTTTGTTTGATTACCTTGCAGACTTATTCAAGCGCAGCAATGATTTTATTGGTCGTGCGCAAACCACGCTGCTGACCTTCGTACCCCCGTTACTCGCCGCGTTGTTCTTCAGTAGTTTTGTTCAAGCATTAACTTACGCCGCTGTCGCATTATCAGTCCTAGCATTAATCATACCGGCACTGTTAACCATGCGCGTACGCAAGTTAGAAGCGAATGGCATTTACCGCGTCAAAGGCGGCACACCAATCCTCACTTTAGTTCTGCTGTGCGGTATCGCAGTCATCGCCATCCAATTCGCCATCGTGGCCGGCTTCCTACCAAACGTAGGTTAATCCCAAGAGTTTCATTCATAAAAAAACACCCCAAATTGGGGTGTTTTTTTGAAAAATCCAGTTCCGCCATTTTTCAAAATAGTTCATGTTGTAGCTAGGCGGCAAACGCGCTAATCCCTAGGAGCATACACAAGTATGTGACTAGGGTTAGCAAGAGCAGCCAACAACGCTACAGCGTGAAATATGAAGAAAAATCTATCCCAGGGAGCATACATAAGTATGCGACCAGGGTTGGCAAGAGCAGCCAACAACGCCACAAATCAAAATATGACGAGAATATTAGAAGGACAGGCCGGCGCCCACATACCAACCATCTGCAAGTTTCTCATTACGATCATCATGCGCGCCTTTCATCTCAATCAGACGATAACCCGCATCAACCGACAACGGTTTAAACACGGTATAGCGCGCACCTGCTTTCGCTTCCATGTAGGATTTGCTGCCTGAAGTCAGTGATTCTGGTGCGCCATACGCTTCACCGTAGAAACTTAATGATGGCAGTGCTTGCCAACTTAAGCCGCCGCCTAATGCTGCCGCTGCACCGTTAGAACCATCTTCAGGAGATAAATACAATGCTTTACCACCTACATAGGCATTAAATGGTCCTAATGGCAGACCGAAAGTTGCGCCTAAGCTACCTAACTCGCCATTATGATCGCTACGAGCCCAAGAGCCATTAAATGCTAAACCGGAACCTTGAGTTCCTAAACCAGCACTTAATTCTGTAAAATGTTCACCCGCGCTGAAATCAGCAGAAATTGCTTGGGCAGCACCCATATAAAATGCAGAGGTCGCTGCAACAGCTAAAAGAACTTTGCGCATTATCATTTCCTTTATTATTAAAAATTAAAGTATCGTGACGATGTTACGTGATTTAGTGCACGTACTCAGTCTTTTTTGCTTAAATTTACGTTAGAACACCGTTTAACGCACAATAAGTGAAATTCATCAGTGGTTTACTTCAATTAATTCTTCATTTTCTGACTAAACTTCTTACTATGATTACAGTGATTGGTCAGAGCGATTAGATAATTAATTCTTTGCTTATTATACTGTTCATCAAGTTTATTATAGAGATGAAGTGATATTCTACAAATATTCATCCAGTTAGTTACTTTTGTGTAGTCTATAAATCTAATAGCTTGGGAGTATTGTGATGAAAAAAAGAGGTTTAACTACCGCTTCAGGCGCACCTGTTGTGGATAACAATAACGTGATGACTGCGGGTAAACGTGGCCCGATGCTGTTGCAAGATGTTTGGTTTTTGGAAAAGCTCGCCCACTTCGATCGTGAAGTGATCCCAGAGCGCCGTATGCACGCTAAAGGTTCAGGGGCATTCGGTACTTTCACTGTCACCCATGACATTACCCGCTATACCCGTGCTAAATTATTCAGTGAAATTGGCAAGAAAACCGATTTATTTGTCCGCTTCTCCACCGTAGCCGGTGAACGTGGTGCAGCTGATGCCGAGCGCGATATCCGTGGTTTCGCCATGAAGTTTTATACCGAAGAAGGCAACTGGGATATGGTGGGTAACAACACCCCTGTATTCTATCTGCGTGACCCGCTGAAATTCCCTGACTTAAACCACGTTGTTAAACGCTGCCCTTACACCAATATGCGTAGCGCTGCCTATAAATGGGATTTCTTCTCCCACTTACCTGAAGCGCTTCATCAATTAACCATTGATGTCAGCGACCGCGGCTTACCGAAAAGCTATCGCTTTATGCACGGTTTTGGTAGCCATACCTATAGTTTTATCAATGCGAATAACGAACGTTTTTGGGTGAAATTCCACTTCCGTAGCCAGCAAGGTATCGAAAACCTTATGGACGACGAAGCAGAAGCGCTGATTGGTAAAGATCGTGAAAGCTCTCAACGTGACCTGTTCGATGCTATCCAACGTAAAGAATATCCTCGCTGGAACTTACAGATTCAGATCATGCCAGAAAAAGAGGCGTCAACCGTCCCTTATAACCCATTTGATCTAACCAAAGTGTGGCCACATAAAGATTATCCATTGATTGATGTGGGCTATTTTGAACTGAACCGCAACCCAGATAACTATTTCTCGGATGTGGAGCAAGCGGCATTTAGCCCAGCGAATATCGTTCCGGGCATTGGATTCTCTCCAGACAAAATGCTGCAAGGTCGCTTATTCTCTTACGGGGATACTCAGCGTTACCGTTTAGGTATTAACCACTATCAAATTCCGGTGAACGCCCCACGCTGCCCATTCCACAATTATCATCGTGATGGTGCAATGCGCATTGATGGTAATAGCAGCAATACCGTGACTTATGAGCCAAACAGCGCAGGTATGTTCCAAGAACAACCGGACTATAGCGAACCACCATTATCCATCGAAGGTGCGGCTGATCACTGGAATCACCGTGAAGATGAAGATTACTTCAGCCAACCTCGTGCACTGTATGAATTGCTGGACGATGCCGAACATCAACGTATGTTCCAACGTTTAGCGGGTGAGTTGATTGAAGCGTCAGAAGAGACACAAAAACGTCAAATCGAGTTGTTTAAGAAAGTGCACCCAGAATACGGCGCGGGTGTTGAAAAAGCGCTGAATGCGCTGAAATAAACAAGCATTTCCTGTTATGACCAAGCGCTAGAACTTTCTAGCGCTTTTATCTATTCCTTAATTCATTCTGCGTTTAGTTCATCACTATCTTTGTGTTAACACCCATCGCTTCACCTGCTGGCGAGAGACTTTAATTCCCCCCGCTTTTAATTCAGGTTCTAGGCGATAAAACGCCATGGGGAATTGATACGGGGCTAATTTATCTTTTAGCCAATCCGCCAACATGTTCAAATTCATTGATTCATCAGCGTCAATCACTGCCACTGGGCGCTGTCCAAATTGCACATCATCAACAGGAACAATAAAGCTTTGGTGCACACCAGGATGAGCATTGATCACCGCTTCAATATCTTCAGGCTGCACACACTCCCCGCCGCTAATGAACAGATTATCCAAACGACCTAAAACCTGATATTCACCCTCAATAAAGGCGCCTTTGTCATTGGTTTTAAACCAGCCATCCACTAAATTTAAAGGATGTAATTGCCCGTCAAACCAATACCCTAAGGATTGGCTATCCGACTGAATTTGAATTTCATCATCCACCAGCCGTACTTGTTTACCCGTTAACGGAAGCCCCACGCCTTTCTTACCATCGGCACGTTTGGCGCACACGGTTGATGCCATTTCTGTCATCCCATAACCGCTCCAACATACAATACCGCGCTGCTCGGCTAGCTCCGTTAAACTGGTTGGGATCATGGCGCCACCCAACAAGACTTCTTTTAACGAAAGAGTTAATGGCATCTCGTCATTCAGTAACCGCCATAGTTGGGTCGGCACTAATGAGGCATGGGTGACACCCTGTAATGCTTCGGGCAATGGTGTAGAACGAATGGCGAGTTTTGCGCCGCTCAGTAACCAACGCCATACAATCCCTTGCCCTGAAACGTGAAATAATGGCAATGAAAGTAGCCAGCAATCCTCTTGCTGATAATTCATGGCATTCAGTACGCCAGCCGCACTGTTCAAATGCGCCGAAATACTGTGTACAGCCGCTTTAGGTAACCCTGTTGAACCTGAAGTTAAAATTAACGTTGCAGGTTGCTCAGCGATTTTCTGAAAACTCACCGAAGGGAAATCATCATATTCAATAAAATGATAATAAAGCTGGTGATCCAAATGGCGATAATCCGCTAACGCATTCTGCTCATCGGTAAAATCAATTACTGCACCAATATCAAGATGCGGCAGTAATTCATTTAATAACCGCTCAGGAAGGCGAGGATTGAGAAGCAAGACTTTCGCCCCACAAGCTAACAATGCCAATTGACTGAGTAGCAGTTCAACGGAGTTTTTACCGCGCAAAGCGACACATTGCCCTTCTTGCACGCCTTGCATCGCAAAGTAAGTGACTAAATCGGCAATCTGCTGATTTAACGCCGCCCACGTTACCGATTCGGTATCCGTAAAAAGTGCAATGTTATTTGGTTGAAGACTGGCCCAATGCTGCCAAGGCCAGTCGGTAAAGCGGCTAGACGATGATGCTAACTCTGCCATACAACTGTCATCTCATCTAACTGTTGAACAGGAATTTGGCATTGTGGCCAAGGTCTCACCAATTGAGATTGGATCAGTGAAACCGTATCTAAACCTGGAATGGTATTCGGCGTTAGCCAATTTGCGACCCGCGCTAATTGGGTTAAACCAAAGCTGCTTTCGATGGATGAGCTGATCACAGCCTGCATCCCTAACTGATGAGCTTGCTCCACCAAACTGCGGCAATAACTCAAGCTGCCCGTTAAGGTCGGTTTAATGATAATCGCCGCCACTCCCGGTTGCGCTTCTACTTTGAAGTCATCTTCGCGCACACTTTCATCCCATGCGATGGCGATACCAGTATCCGCAGAAAATTGCAAAGACTCCTCACGGGTTTTGCATGGCTCTTCAAGGAACGCAATTCGTGCACGGTAATCTGGATTCACATATTTAGCGAAACCATCTGCTTTTGCTCGAGTCCAGCTGCGGTTAGCATCTAAGCGCAGTTTTAGCTCAGGCACCGCTTCCAATAATAAGTTTGCCACCATGCCATCACGCACAGCTTCATAAAGCCCCACTTTCACTTTGGCGACTTTTTCCCCTTCCATGGCATCGAGGCTTAGGATTAGATCATCAGGGTCACCGCTGCATAATGGCGCTTTACGATAATTAGCTTGTTGTGGAAGTTCACCGGTCAGCTCTGCTAATGCACAGCTACAGCCAAAGGCAACTGAAGGTAAATGGCTTGGCGTCATTGTGCCTTCATTCACCCATTCATTTAGCCATGCGATGGTGTCGGCTGTTGCTTCTTCCAACGTTTCACGGCTAAATTCTGGCAGAGGTGAAACTTCCCCCCAGCCTTCGCTATCCCCATCTTGTAAACAAACCAAAAGCCCATCACGGGTTTTTAGTCGTTGATAGCGAAGGATAACGCCTGCCTCCATCGGCAGGCTGAACGAGTAAAGTTTGGCTTTTCTCATTATGGATTACGCTTATATTTAGAAAAATCTGGCGCACGTTTTTCGTTGAATGCGTTACGCCCTTCTTGACCTTCATCGGTCATATAGAACAGCATCGTTGCGTTACCCGCTAATTCTTGCAGACCCGCTTGACCATCACAGTCAGCGTTCAGTGCCGCTTTCAAGCAACGTAGTGCCATTGGGCTGTTTTCCAGCATTTCACGGCACCAGCGTACCGTTTCTTTTTCTAAGTCAGCATAAGGTACAACGGTGTTGACCAGACCCATGTCTAACGCTTCTTGCGCATTGTACTGACGGCACAGGAACCAAATTTCGCGGGCTTTCTTTTGACCGACGATACGCGCCATATAAGATGCGCCCCAGCCGCCATCAAACGAGCCAACTTTAGGACCCGTTTGACCGAAAATCGCGTTATCGGCTGCGATGGTTAAGTCACACATCATATGTAAAACGTGACCGCCACCGATGGAGAAACCGGCAACCATTGCAACAACAGGTTTTGGACAGGTACGAATTTGACGTTGGAAATCCAATACGTTCAGATGGTGCGTACCGCTTTCATCGCGATACCCGCCGTAGTCGCCACGAATTTTCTGGTCACCACCAGCACAGAACGCTTTTTCACCTTCACCCGTTAGGATGATAGTCCCGATATGGTCGTCATAACGCGCGTCTGATAATGCTTGGATCATCTCTTTTACAGTTTGCGGACGGAATGCATTGCGCACTTCAGGGCGGTTAATGGTAATTTTAGCAATCCCTTCAGGGGATTTGTGATATCGGATATCGTCAAAACCTGCTGAGCAATCTTGCCACTCAATCGGTGCGTACAGTTTTTCTTCGCTTGGATAAATCATTATCAAGTTCCTTTAACCACAGTGTGATAAAAAATAGTGAAGTGCAGCTGCATAATGTTGGGGATTTTCCCGATGCGCATTATGCCCTGCATTATCAATTAGCGTAAACGGCAATGCATATTGTTGCGAAACGCCTCGAAATTTTTGGTCTTTCTCACCGCAAAAATAGCAGTAAGGGACAGATAATTGCTTTAATGACTCAGCTAAAAATGGTTGTTTGGATAGCGACGTATTTTCTAGCATATCGGCAACGGCCAATGGGTTATTTTGACCTCGGAGTGCTACCAATTTTTCACGCTGAACCGATGTAAGGTCGGCAAAAACCGCTTGTTGATACCAGTCATTCAAAACCTGTTCGATTGGCTGATGTCGAAAACGTTCTGCCCAGCGATGGTCATTATCGGCTCGTGCAATACGTTCTTGTTCACTCTGTAAACCAACGTTGCCCCCTTCAATCACCAACCCTTGTAGCCCTTGATGAGTGCTAAAGCAGGCAAAGTGCATCGCTAAGCGGGCGCCGAGCGAATAGCCAATCAACACATATTGCGAAACAGAGTAACGCGCCAACAACTGAGTCAGTTGCGTATCAAAATCAACAAAACCTTGGCAGCCGATATTGCGTGAATCACCATGCCCTGGCAAATCCACCACTAAGCGCGGATAATTGGGGCAAGCCTCAACAATTGATGACCAATCATCGTGACTCCCTAATAAGCCATGAAGGAAAACTAGCCACGGTGTTTTTTTGCCGTTGGCAGGTTGTTCCTGACTCGGATAATAGTGCGCCGCTAGCACGGTAAACTTTCCACGTCTTGCAGTAATTGTTTTAGTGTTCGAGCACCTTCATCCCCATCAACCACTAACTCAATCAGCAGTGTACCGCGTTGCTTGAGCCAGAATTCTTGCACTGTCTCTTTTAAGCTCGACCAATCTGTTGGCGCGCAGTATTGCAGACCAAACATCATCGCCGCACCTTCAAAGCTTACATTTTGTGGCATGCAATAATAGTTTTGGCGAGCTTCTGGGGAGGTTGGCAGCATCGAGAAAATTTGTCCGCCATTATTGTTCACAATAATCAATACGCTAGGAGCAGAAGGTTCACGCAGCAATGCCAAGCTGTTCAAGTCATACAATGCGGAGATATCCCCGACGATACCCAGAGTCGGCTTCGCCGTTGCTCTTTGTACCCCCGCCATCGTCGAGATCAAACCATCAATCCCACTGGCGCCACGGTTACTAAATACAGGGTAACCCGCTGGCAATTGTGCTAGTGCATCAATTAAACGCACAATTAAACTATTCCCCACGAAAAATTGTCCGCAAGGAGGGAGAAGCTCTGGTAATTGATGTGCCACTGCCGCTTCAGAAAATTGGTTTTGTAGCTGGGCTTGAACATGTTGCAACGTGCGGCTTGTCAGATCCGTTAAGCCTTTACACCATGCACCGCGAGGTTGAGCGGGATGTTGCTCTATCCACCCTTTTACGCTGCAAGTGAGCTTACGACCCTGATGATTGGCGGGATCTAAGCGCCCTGGAATAGTATCAATGATCCAATATTCTTGGGGATGACACTGGCTTTGCCACTGTAATGCGCGTTTTCCTGTTATGCTTGAGCCAAACTGAACCACTAATTCTGCTTCATCTAACCAGGCTTTAGCATTCGGGTGTTGTAACCATAAATCAGCACATGGATAAGGTTGTCCAGTCTGAGAGAGCACATCACCGATAACTGGCCAGCCTAGTTCTGCCGCCCATTTTGCAACAAGCTCGCCATCATTGCTGCTCATACGCCCTGCGATCACGACCCCTTTTTTCTGACGCCAGAAATACCAGTCAGCCACTAATGCGACAGTATGGGTTAGAGGTTCGCTTAGCCACGGGTGAGATGATTGCCACCAATTACCTAAACTGGCTTGCCACTCGGTTTCCCCTTCAGTTTCACCATACAGAGGTTCAGCAAAAGGACAGTTCACATGGAATGCCCCATGACGCAGCTGATTCATCCCGTTATCTAGCGCAGAAACCAGCCACTTCGCTGAAATATCGCGCGTGGGTCTTGGTAGCATTAAACTTTCGAACGGATGGCTAGCAAAAATATGGGTTTGGCGGATAGCCTGATTGGCACCGCAGTCAATTAATTCTGGCGGTCTGTCTGCCGTGAGGAAAATGACTTTTTCCCCCGTTAATCCAGCTTCTATCAGTGAGGGATAAAGGTTAGCGACTGCCGTCCCTGAGGTGACAATCACGCCAACAGGTTCTCCACTCGCTTTCGCAAGCCCAAGAGCAAGATGACCTAATCCGCGCTCATCAAAGTGCGTATGGCAATGAAGTTTTGCATTATTCACAGCGGCTAACGTTAACGGCGTGGAGCGAGAGCCGGGAGCTATGCAGATATTTTTCATTCCGTGACGGGCTAGCGCCTCAATAATTACCTCAGCCCAACGGAGATTAAATGCTGAATTCGACATAATGTGCTCGGTAACTTATTCATGATGCTGAGTGTAATAGGATTGAGAAAAATTTCTTGATCTCAAAACAATTTTTCATGAACTAATTGAAAATAAAAAAGAAATAACCATTTTAGCTATAGGGTTTTTAGGCTATTTTTTCATTGTGCTTGGTTTTTCATTGCGTTTTAAGTAAGGATTTCAGTCCAGCCGCTTTGTTTTCAATTTCTTCCCACTCTTGTTCAGGATCTGAACCACTCACAATCCCTGCACCTGAATAGAGGGATATCTGGGTACCATCAATTTGAGCGCAGCGCAGAGAAACCGCAAATTCACTGCGATTTAAACTGACAAAGCCACCCGTTCCTGCATACCAACCACGAGAAAATGGCTCGTGCTCGGCAAGGAATTCACGAGCAACGCGACGGGGTAAGCCGCATACCGCTGCCGTCGGTTGTAAACGTTGCAAACAATCGCTGTCTGAGGGCGCTAATAGGGTCGCGGCAATGGAGCGATATAAATGTTGGATTTTTCTCAGGCGGATCACCTTCGCGGGGGAGACATCAATACCCGTTACCGCACCTTGTAATTGCTGACAAATATCATCAACCACCACTAAATTTTCATGCTGGTTTTTACTGTCTTCCATTAACCATTTGGCATTTTCAGCCGCAATCCCATCATCAACATGGTTAGCAACCGTACCCGCTAGTGCTTCAGAATTAAGTTGAGTGCCTTGGCGCAAGTAAAGACGCTCTGGAGTCGATGACATAAAGCCGGAGTGCGCACTAAACGCCATCATAAAATGGTAGCAATGGTGATTCACTTTTTGGCTAGCAGATAAAAACTCTGCCGCAGTTATGGGCTTAGATAGTGACAATTTGGTTTCCCGTGCCATCACCACTTTCTCCATTTTACCTGCACGCATATCGTGAATGGCTCCAGTGAGTAACGCACACCATTCATCATGATCGGGAATATGCTGCTGCCCAATGATTTGAGTGGATAATGGGGATACGCTATTCGATACCGAATTTAACTGCTGTACAAAAGCAATAGCGGCTTGGAGATCCTGTGCACCATCAATATTTAGAGCAACAGTCACCGTTGAGCGCAAGCGGAAGATTTCTAATCGAGGTAGAAAATAGAATGCGGATTCTCGCTTAAGGGTTTCACTGATACCTTCGCCCACACCATTCCAACCATTGAGGCCCCATAATCGCATATCAGGGATTTCAGTATGCTCGGAGATAAATTGCTCAGCATCCATGATAGCATTAAATGATTTTACTGTGCCTAACGCACTACATTCCTCTGAGCCAGTACGGTGATACCAATAGAATTGAGGGTAGCTATCTTGGGACGATAACCACGCTAATCCCGGAAACGTCTCTTTTGCATCCATCTTCCACGCTAAGCGGGTATATTCGTTAGGATTGAGTACTAATGTAGACAAATGGGTCAGAATTTCAGCTAATAATTTATCAATTTTTGTTTTTGTCACTTTAGATTCCCACTGCACCATCACAACGACATCGATTTACTTACAATTATTATATATCGCAATGTAATTTATTAATACATTCATTATTAATAGCACAAGATGTTTAAAAAAACGTCAGATAGAAATCAAAAATGATAAGCTTACGACATGGGTACGTTTTCAAAATCATGTCATATCAAACTGTTAAATAAGGCCTCACACCCATCTTATTTGTATAACCTCACTATCAACTTGTGATTAATATATAAAATATCAATAATTCACCTTATAAACTATTTTTATTCTTTGATTGATTCTAGATATTGAATCCTAATTACACTTAATTCCTTATTGTTTAGAAACTATAATATTCACTTTAAGAGCGCAGAAACGACGCTATATATAAGTTTAAAAATTGTAATTTATGTAATAAGTGAATACTTAAAACTACAACCAATGAGTTATTTTTTAGCGCTGATTTTCATTTTTTAATATCAACATATGCCCTGCATTTCTAGTAGGTTATGAGTTATAAATTTGAACGTGATTAGCCTCTTGTTTATTACTATTAAAAACTTATTACGATAAAATTTTTATAGCGACTCGAAAT
>NZ_JAERJY010000115.1:0-11874 GCF_018257375.1 Providencia sp. JGM181
CCGTAACCTTCATAAATATGCTAAATAGCGTGACGTAAATAAGATAAATAGAGTTGTAAACGTTATATTCTTCAATGTATTGTTTTTGAAAAATAAAAGATGACTGAGGTTACGTTAAAGTAATGCAAAAATTTATATTAATTGCCTTGAGTTTAGTCGGCTATTCAGTGTTTTCAGAATCAGCTGAAAATTCTTTTGATAGGCAAATACTGAAACACGATGATAAAGAAATCCATTATTACCTGCTTAAAAGTGACTCTAATCCCTCTAAAGAATTATTAGTATTAATCCAAGGTTCCGACTGCAAAAGTGTCGTGAATAACCAAAACATGATTAAGAATTTTAGGGGAGTATTACCTAATAGTGATGTGCTTTTAGTAGAAAAAACAGGCTTAACACCTGATGTAGGACTGGATGATCCAAATAACTTAGAAGAGAACTGCCCTGTAGAATATATGAGAAATGACTCTTATTTTGAGAGAGTGGATAACTATATTGCTGTGCTGAACCAGTTAAAAAATCAGTATCAGCATATTGTTTTATTGGGGGGTAGTGAAGGTGCGATAGTCACGAATATTATTGCATCTAAAGTTAATTTTATTGATGCGGCTATTTCGCTAAATGGTGGCGGACAATTTTTTATTAATGATGTGATTTACAGCATTAATAAAAGTTTACCCGCTGAAGAAGCGCAAGGTGCAATAGAAGGATTTAACCAGTTTGCAGATGCAGTTTTGAATGATCATTTAGACGATGACCAATTTCCCAGCAATCATGGGCAAAATTGGTGGTATGAAGCCTTAACGATAGATAATAAAAAACTACTTCAAGGTGTTTGTAAACCCCATTTAGTGATCCAAACGCTCACCGATATTAATGTGGATGTGGAAGGTTCACAGAAAATGATGAATGAGATTAATAACCCCAATATTACCTATAAAACTTATTCCACATTAGATCACTATTTTAAAGACAGTCAGGACAATAATCAGACCGCAGTCGTTATCGCCGATATTCAGGATTGGTATACAAAATTAAATATCAAAAAATAGGTTGGATAGATGCCCAACTAAAGAATTTTTAGTTGGGCATTTTGGGATATTATTCTGAAATATAACTGTGATATTTAAAAATTGGTTTAAAACCTAGTTTTTGATAAACCGATAAACCATCGCTAGACGCTTCCAAATAACACTGCTTGATTCTATGTTGACGACAAATCTGTAAAGCATGTTTAATCAATGCCGTGGCAAGCCCTTGTCTCTGGAATTCAATATCTGTACCAATATCATCTAAGCGTGCAATATCATTGTGTAACGTGAGTGTCAGTGATGATACAGGGACCTGCTGATTAAATAAGACAAAATGCATGATATTGGTTTGCTTGTCCAACGCGCGCTGATGATAGCGAATATATTCATCAATGATGGATTCATCATTATCGCAATCGAGTTCATTGACTACAGGAAACGCAGTAATAAGCGGTTTTGACCAGTCTGAGAGATTATGATTACTAAGCTTTACATGATAGCCATCTGGTAACTGATTTTCCGTTTCGAATTCATTTTCCGTAAGTTCAAACACCATCGCTGTTGATTCACCATCATCAATAAGATCATGCTGTTGTATACAATTTGAGAACTTGAGTAATTCATCGGTGTGAACAACTAAAATATAGGGTTTTGACTGTTGTTGAAACAATGTATTTGCCGCTTCAAAACCAGCAATAGTTGCTCCTGAATGCAAATAAATATAATTAAAAGCGGGAGTTTTTAGCTCAGTAAAATAGGCAAACGTATTTGGTTCTACATGATGCGTCTTTAGGCAAATTGCAGACCAAAAAATATCTTCTAATGAGTAAAAACACGCTTCGTTGTGAATCATTTCATGGTGTCCTAATAAATTAACTGAACGTTCCTAGTCTATTGAGGAAATTGAGATTGCTGTCACTATGGTACATGGGATAGCATTTGTTGAATTAAGAGAAGATTAAGGAATATCTGTGAATAATATCCCCGAAACCATCACGTTCTTTGAGCGTTTATTACCACTGGTTGTTTCCGGTGAAAAAGTGATCACCATTCGTGATGAAAGTGAGAGTCATTATGTAGCTGGCTCGGTTGTCAAAGTCCACGCGTTAGAAACTGGCGAGTACTATACCAACATTGAAATACTATCTGTTGAGCCACTAAACTACGATGATATTTCAGAGTATCACGCGACCCAAGAAGCGATGACATTAGAAACGTTGAAAGCTTTAATTCGTGAAATATACCCAACAGAAAATTGCTTGTATGTTATTCATTACCGATTAACAACGGAAAACGCTTAATCACGATAACGGCTTTTTACTAGTTTAATAAATGCTTTTGTGGCCGGAGACGCATCACTGTAATTATTAACAGCAAAGGCAATATCCCGAGTCACGCGGGGAATTAATGGCTTCACGACGATGTTGTTAATATTTTCAGGGATGGCGAGTTGAGCCACAATCGATACGGCTTCATTTCGTGCAACTAATGAAAACGTACTAAGAAGCTGGCGGGTTCTAAATTGAATTTTAGGTGTCAGCTTTTGTGCAGAAAATAGTCCCATCACAATTTTACCTGAACCGGCTTGAGTTAAGTTGAAGGGGTACTCACACAATTGTTTTAGTGTAACTCCGTCGTACTGAGTCAAAGGGTGGTTTAGCGGCAAAATTGCCACATATTGGTCGTGTTTTATGGGAAAAGTATCAAAGCGTTCGTCTGGCAGGACCACAACACCAATATCTATGCGCTTTTCTTGCAACCATTGAGCCACGCTCTCGTCGTCTCCCTCATCAACAATAATTTCAATACTTGGGTATTGCTGACGAAAGGTCTTTAATAATGGAGGCAAAATACCCGTTGAAGATCCGGGGCCGAAAGATCCTATCCGTAAAACACCTTTCTTTAATCCATTAGACGCTAGCGCTTCTTGCCGCATTGCTTCTTGAAGGCTCAGTATATGTTGGGCGCGATTTAGCAGTGTGTTACCAATTTCGGTCAGAGTGACTTGGTTTTGTTCCCGAGTAAATAGACTGACATTGAAATCTTTTTCAAGGGATTTAATGGCATGTGAAACCGCTGATTGGGAAATATTCAAAGACATTGCTGCCAAGGTAAAACTTTTTAGCTCAGCAACACGGGTAAATATTTCCAGTTGACTTAGTGTCATGAGTAAATACTCATTTGATTATGATCTTGGATAACAAATACCTTATCTGTATCGAATGATTGAGTCAATAAAGTGCACAATATCTGATCTGGATGGGGAAACATCGCAATGGAATTAAAAATAACAAAAAGGCAGGTTCGACAAAAGTCAGTCAATATTGTTGTTCTAAAAATGATCTGTGTCTCGATATTATGGGGAGGAACATTCATTGCTGGTAGGGTGTTACAAACCGATATATCACCATTATTTTCAGCGACGCTTCGCTTTATTTTTGCGAGTGTTGCATTGCTTATTTTACTGAGCTGCACTCGTATTGGTTGGGTAAAAGTGAATTCGCGTCAGTTTTTTCAAATTCTCTTGTTGGGATGTAGCGGTGTATTTATCTACCAAGTCTTTTTTTTCTATGGGCTACAGCTTATTCCTGCATCTCGAGCGGCACTGTTAGTAGCAATTAATCCTGCGATGATTGCCTTAATTTCCTATTTATTATGGCGAGAAAAAATCACGAAAATTAAAGGTGTGGGTATTGGTTGTTGTGTATTAGGGGCAACAATATTGTTATCAGCAAAGACGTCAGATGTGAGTGGGTTTTTAACAAACCAAGGTGATCTTGCCATATTAGGTTGTGTCGTGAGTTGGGGGATTTATACCGTTGTAGGTAAAAATGTCATCCGTGAAATTGGCGCTATACATACGGTCGCTTATGCCGTGCTATTAGGAACTGCATTATTGGTTATCACGTCAAGTATCATGGGGCAATTAACGCTTAGCGCAATTACACACTTAACAAATATCGATGTTATGAGTCTGTTATACCTTGGAGTATTAGGCTCAGCACTGGCTTATATTTGGTATTACCAAGGTGTTGATCAGTTAGGTGCCGCGGGAGCCGGGTCATTCATTGCACTTAATCCGTTGACGGCGGTAATAATAGGAACGCTGTTTTTAAATGAGGAAATTACATTCTCTGCATTATTGGGTGGGATAGTGGTTATCTTCGGGTTATGGGTAACGAATAAATCGAGAGTATAAAATAGGCGCTCTATGGAAATAACTGACTCCATAGAGCGATATTTATTATTTAATGGTTTTGTTAATTTCTGAATAGGCGAAAAGGGCTTGAGCACCGCCAGTATGGACAAATAATACAGGCGTTCTTTCAGAAGAATTGTCTAAATAATCAATCAAACCCGCCATGGCTTTTCCTGTATAAACTGGGTCAAGAAGGATCCCTTCTTTTTGAGCTAATAGCGCTATTGCATCTAAACCACCGCGGTTTGGCATACCATACATTGGTGCGAAGAAATCATCCCAAAGTGTAATGTCTGGTGTTTTTTTAATTTGCAGTAATTCTGCTAATTCATTTTGCAGTTTTTCAACTTTTGGTGCCTGATCTTGCTGTTTACGAGAAACGGTGACACCAATGAGTTGTGAAGTAGGGAGTAATTCTTGTAAGCCAATCGCTAAGCCAGCGTGAGTTCCGGCACTGCCAGAAGCCACAATCACTTTATCAAATTCAATATTGGTCGGTTTTTGTTGAGCAATTTCAATCGCACATTGAACATAACCTAATGCGCCCAGACCGTTGGAACCGCCGACAGGGACGATATAAGCATCTTGCAAGTCTAACGATTTAATTAACTCTGCCATTTGTGCTTGTGGATCGGTTAATTCGTCACACATGACGCATTGAGTACCAAATAAATCGGTGAGGAGTTTATTGCCATTATGCAGGAAATTGCTGTCTTCACTTTGAATAGGATTTTCTAATAAAGCGACACATTTTAGTCCGTACATTGCCGCTACCGCAGCAGTTTGACGAACATGATTTGATTGAATCGCGCCCGCTGTCACGATAATCTTTGCATTTTGGGCTAAGGCATCCGCCATTAAAAATTCAAGTTTGCGTAGCTTATTTCCGCCCATTGCTAACGGCGTCATATCATCGCGTTTAATGTAGATTTCTCGACCATATAAACGCGATAAATTATCGAGTCGATTCAATGGGGTCGATGCTTTAAGCAAGTCAACTTTTGCGAATTGAGTTAATTTTTGTTGAAGAGACATCTAAATTCCCCTGTATTAATTGGTAAAACCTAAATAGAGATAAATGGCAAGTACGAAGCTTGCTGTTACTAATGCATAAGGCATTTGAGTACGAATATGTTCAATATGATCACAATCAGTAGCCATAGAGGCAACAATGGCATCCGCAGAAATAGGTGAGGTCATGTCGCCGAAAATAGATCCTGAAATGGCTGCGCCAATCATATATTCAATTGGCATACCGACAGATAATCCTAATTGGACACCAATCGGAATCATAATGGCAAAGGTTCCCCATGAGGTACCTGTAGCCAGAGACATAATGGCGCTAATAATAAAGATAAAGCCGATAGAGAATCCAGGCGCCATAATGCCTTGAGTGACTTCAGCAATATAAGCACCCGTATTCAGTTCAGAAGATACATTTCCCATCAGGAAAGCTAAAATCATGATGGAGCTGATTTTTAACATGCTAGCATAGCCAATAAATAGCTCTTTAAAGAAGCTATCAATATTTAATAGCCTTCTTCCGATAAACCAACAAAAAGAAATTGCGGTACCGAACATAACGCCCCAATAAACGGACGTTGAGCCGCTCCCTTTACTGAAATCCCCATCACCAGTGATATATAAGGCCACAGGAACCATTAAAACAGTCGAAAGAATTGGGATGAAAAAGTTCAAGGCTGAATGGGCATTTGGATGTTCAATAATCTCTTCCTCTTCATTTTTACGTGAAGATTCGGCTAATTTTCCTGCCATGAAATTTTCTTGATACTTCATTTCGGCTTTTTTCATTGGTCCCCATGAAATATTGGTGAACACATAGAATAAAATGGTGGCCAATGATAGCCATGCCATTAAGTTGTAGCCGATAGATTTAATTAAAATATCGAAGGGTTCACCCGAAATAAGACCTTGGGAAATTTGTACACCAATGAGTCCCATAATCACCGCACCCCAACCATTT
This sequence comes from Providencia sp. JGM181, assembly GCF_018257375.1. Classification (NCBI taxonomy): domain Bacteria; kingdom Pseudomonadati; phylum Pseudomonadota; class Gammaproteobacteria; order Enterobacterales; family Morganellaceae; genus Providencia; species Providencia sp. JGM181. Next base: position 6,215 of record NZ_JAERJY010000115.1, read on the forward strand.
ATAATGGCGGATGAACAGACAGAAACGCAGGCAGTTTGAATAAGATAGGACATCTTTTCTGGGGCAACGCCATATTGTCTGGCTAAATTTTTAGTGGATGCTCCCGCAACTAATTGGTTAATGGAACTCTCAATAAAAATTAAGGCAGTGATGACAATGGCGAGTAATTGTGTTGCCGTTCTATTCTTAATTAATTTTGTTTTATTTGTCAGTAACTGAACTAATGCCCGGACACCGCCTGTGACGACGACTAGGCGCATGATCCCACCAATCATGACCATAAAGACGATGGTGCGAGTGTTGCCGGCGGAAGAAAATGTATCGATGATGCCATCCACAGTTCCGCGAATACCGAGTAATACATTGTGGTCATTAATGACGGTAAAACCGACTAAAATGCCGAGCATTAATGAAAGCATCACCTGGCGAGTGAGAATAGCTAAAAGGATAGTGACAATTGGCGTGATAATTGTCCAAATACCATAGTCGTGCATGTGTTTACCTTGGATATTTTTATTGTATGACGTGTAGTTTATAAATATCAGGAAATCATAGCATTGATAGAAGTAGGCTGTCGGATATTTTCATTATGTTGCAGTAGATTGTTACAAAATCCATGCTGAAAGTCAGATAAACTGCAAGATTATGGTATTGAAGGGTACGCTATCTTTTTGAGATAGCGTAGTAAGGGTTATTAAGCTTGTGATTGCCACTGCTGATAAGTGATACGGCTAATTTCTTCAGTCTTTGTCTCGCCAATAAGCTCAATAAATTGTGGGGCTAATGTTGCGTAATATTGGAAACCGCATTTTTCTTGAGCAATTTTAGATTGTTGATTGCCTTGGAAATAACCGCACCATAGATTATCCAATTTGAGGTTTTTAAATCCATGTCGCATGATTTCTCTGATAGCTTCAGGAATAAACCCTTTTCCCCAAAATGGTACACCTATCCAATAACTCACTTCCGCATCGTTATCCCCAATTGGAAAATTACTCTCTTTTCCGATAGATAAACCAATCAAGCCAATGGCTTTGTTATCTTCTTTTAGTGCAACAGCGAATACACCATCGCGCATAAAAATGGATTGAATAATTTTTGCACTTTCTTCGACGCTCTGGTGAGGTGGCCAGCCTGCAATAGGGCCGATACGTTCATCTTTTGCATAATGATAAAGGTCTGCCGCGTCAGTAATATGCCAAGGGCGTAAAATTAGCCTTTGTGTATATAAAATCATGTTATTTTCTCTTCATTGCATTGATAGTACGCCATCTATTTTAGGTATTTATTTGCTTTTTTTAATAGTTTAACCTCGGCATTTTGGGTACTTATGAAAACTGACATTTTAAAAAAACGAGGTAGAATAAGTTAGTAAAGCTAATGGCATGAATGAAATGTGAGTGTGTTGAACATGAAAGAGCAGCATCAATCTGTATGGGAAGGGGTAGTCAGCATCGGCTCGACGACACTGAAAGAATTGCAAAATACAGTATTGTCTCCAGACTATGTGACGCTATGTATTTGTAGGCAAGGGGCTGGGATTTTCAATATTAATTTTAAGCGTTATGCCTTACGCAAAAATGAACTCTTTGTTTTGTATGATGACACTTTTGTTATGTTACAGAAGCGTTCTCGGAATTTTATTGTAGATTACATCCATATTGATAAGACATTTGCCACAGATATTGCATTTGTTTTACCTAATTCATTGTTTGCCTATTTCAATTTTCAACCACGTTTATCGATGTCATCGGCACAATCCACACTATTTTCACATTGGTATCAGCTATTTTTATATTACCAACAAGAACGCGCGGAGTATGGGAAATTACAATTACGCCAACATTTACAAAATCTATTTTTAGAAATTGCCAATCAGGTCAATCATACACAGTCCCATTTTTCAGATGAACGTAGCCGTAAATCACAATTATGTTGGCAATTTTGGGCATTAATAACCCAGCATTGTAAACAACAAAGAGAGGTTAAGTTCTATGCGAATCAACTTTCGATTACACCGTTTTATTTATCGCAAATTGTGAAGGACTTCTTCAACGATCCGCCTAAGGCACTGATTGATAGGCAAGTGGTTTTAGAAATTAAAGCTCTGTTAGAGAGAGGAACGTTCACCATTCAGAGTATTGCTGATGAGTTAAATTTTGAAGACACCTCGTATTTATGCCGCTATTTTAAGCGGCATACTGGTGCGACATTAAGTGAGTTTAGAAAAAGAGTGAATAAGAATTAACTCGGGTCGATTTTTGTCGAATGCTTTTTAATAAAATCAATAAAGCAGCGTAGCCTTGGTGAAACAGCTTGGTTGCGATAATAGACAGCATTAATCGGCTGTTTCATTGTTATGGTTTTTTGTTCGAGCACCTTCACGAGTCCGCCATTGGCAAAAGCATCTAAGCTTACAAAGTCGGAAGAAGAGAGAATGCCCGTTCCTTGCAGCGCTAAATGATGGAGTACTTCACCACTGGCGCAGGCGATATGGGGGGTAATTTTGAGTAAGCTGCCATCGGCGTTTTCGAGTGGCCAATAATTTAATGACTCTGGCGTTGTGAAACCAAGCAAACAATGCTTATGGAGATCTTCTATCGTTTCCGGTATTCCATATTTTTCTAAGTACGCGGGGCTAGCAACTAGCCTTTTTTGGGTATAACCCAATAGGGTTGCACTGAGTGAAGAATCCTTTAACATGCCAATTCTAAACGCGACATCCGTTTTTTTCTCTAATAGGTTTGTCACACCTTCATAGTTATTTATTTCTAACTCAACTTGGGGATATCGTTCATAAAATAGAGGGATCAGTGGAGCGATTACATGGGTTAAAAATGGGGTTGAAGCATCAATGCGTAGCTTACCTGATGGAATCGATTGGCGAGCGGATAGCAAATCTTCGGCTTCTTGTGCTAGTCGGACTATTTCTCGCGCTTTTTGCAAAAATGCGGCACCTTCATCACTGAGTTTGATGGCGCGAGTGGTTCGGTAAAGTAGCGTGGTTTTGACTTTCTCTTCTAAACGCAATAATGCGCGACTAACGGTGGATATCGTCATACATTGCTGATCGGCTGCCGCTGTAATAGAGCCATAATCGACTACGCTGATAAATGTTTGGAGCTCTTCTAATGTAATTTTCATTATTGCATTTCCCGCAAAAGTTATTCTCACCATAATGGGTTTTTCAACCGCTTTCAATATGGAAGAATTGCCGCCGGTCAATTGAGATTGGTTTATAAGGCATAAAAATGAGAATAAACACAGCATTGCTCGCGTTATCCGTTGGAGCATTCGCCATTGGTATTACCGAATTTTCTCCGATGGGAATGCTTCCCTATATCGCTGAAAATCTTAATGAAAGCATTCCTTCTGTCGGTGCGATTGTGGTGATTTATGCGCTGGGGGTGATGATTGGAGCACCTATCATGACGCTATTATTAGTGAGCAAGCGCCCAAAGGTTGCGTTGGTTTTTTTAATGGCGATTTTCACGGTGGGGAATTTATTATCAGGTTTAGCGCCTAACTTGGTGACGCTGTCACTTTCAAGGTTGATTACTAGCCTAAATCACGGAGCATTTTTTGGTTTAGGTGCCATTGTTGCGGCTAGTGTGGTACCCGCTGGTAAACAAGCGAGTGCGATTGCGGCAATGTTTATGGGGCTGACCATCGCGGGTATTGGTGGCGTTCCATTAGTTACTAAAATAACGCAATTAATCGGCTGGCGTGAGGCATTCTATTTAATTTCGGGTATTGGATTGCTCACGATCGCCAGTTTAATTTTTGCTATTCCTGCGCGTTTACAAGGTAGCCAGGTTAACGTTAAAAATGAATTGCGTATTTTAAGACGCCCATTAGTGATGTTAGGTATGTTATCGACGGTACTCGGAGCAAGTGCAATGTTTACCTTGTATACGTTTATAACGCCAATGTTGATGAATTTTATTCAGGCTGCAGACCAGACAATTACAATGATGTTAATGGTCATTGGCGTTGGTTTTAGTATTGGTAATTATCTCGGTGGTTATTTTGCGGATAAAAACTTATATCCAACCTTATTAACCTTATTTGTATTATCGGCAATAAGCATGGTGATATTCCCATTTATTGCGACAAATATCGCTGGGGCTACTATTGGTTTATTATTCTGGAGTATTGTCAGCTTTGCACTCGTTCCACCCATTCAAATATTAGTGATGAATGCGGCTGTTGGTGCTCAAGCGCTAGCATCTTCGGTGAATATTGGTGCATTTAATTTGGGAAATGCCATTGGGGCGGCTGTCGGTGCGGCGATTTTATCCCATGGTTACAGTTACACGACGATGAGTTTTATGGGCGCATTATTAGCAATAGTCGGGTTTATAGTGATTTTGCTGATCGTACGCCGGAAAAATAGCGAAACACAAACGCAGGGCGTAATGTGTAGCGCGAATTAAAAAGCAAGGTTTGGAGTGTTCGACATATAATAACCAGAGATACTGATCACGGTGAAATCAGTAAAGGGTTAAATATATGTCGACAAAAAATCAATGGGTCACAGATGAGCAGCGCTGGAATGCACTGAAACTACGAGATAAATCCGCAGATGGTTATTTTGTGTATGGTGTGAAAACATCGAAACTTTATAACCATCCATCCGCTGCGGGACGATTACCGAAGAGAGATAATGTGCTGTTTTTTGATAATGAACAGCAAGCGATAGCCCAGGGATTTCATTCGGGAAAACGTCGTCGTCACGAAATGTCACAGCAAGCTCAGTTTTATCAAGAAAAAATTGAGCTTGCTTGTCGGTATATTGAGCAAAACACCCAGAAATATACATTGGCTGAGTTAGCTGATTATGTCGGAATAAGCCCGTTTCATTTTCATCGGTTATTTAAATCGCAAACGGGATTAACACCAAAAGCCTATCGTGATGCTTATCTTCATCAAAAAGTACAAGCACAATTACAGGAAAATGAACGGATCACTGACGCTATTTATGATGCGGGTTTTCATTCGAACAGTCGTTTTTATGAAACCGCTAATTCGCGATTGGGGATGACGCCGACAGCATGGAAATCTGGTGGTGAAGGGAGCCAAATCTATTTTGCGCTGGCGGTCTGTTCGCTGGGCAATGTACTTGTTGCACAAAGTCCGATAGGCATTTGTGCAATTTTATTCGGAGATGATCCCGAGCAATTACTAAATAACTTACAAGATAAATTTCCCCATGCTCAGTTGATTGGTGGAAATAAAGCATTCGATCAAGTGGTTTCTAAAGTTATTGGGTTTATTGAAGCCCCAGAAATAGGTTTTGACCTTCCTTTGGATATTCGAGGAACCGCATTTCAGCAGCGAGTATGGCAAATTTTAAGAACGATTCCCGCTGGAAAAACGGTGAGTTATCGTGAAATTGCGGAAAAAATGGGCACACCAAAATCGTTTAGAGCAGTGGCGAATGCATGTGGTGCAAACATGCTAGCGGTGGCGATTCCATGTCACCGAGTAGTGAGAACGGATGGTGGATTATCGGGATATCGCTGGGGGATCGATCGAAAGCGAGCATTATTACTAAAAGAATCTGCAAAAAAATAATAAGGTCTATTTTGAAAAAGAATAAAGCTGCGCCAATATCGCTATTGTCGCAGCAATTTTTAATATAAAAACCATATATATTC
>NZ_JAERJY010000116.1:0-11774 GCF_018257375.1 Providencia sp. JGM181
ATATTAATAATTACTCAGAATCGATCTCTTTAATAAGGAGTTGTCAATGAAAGGCACTGTTTTTGCCGTTGCCCTCAACCATCAAAGCCAACTTGATCATTGGCTCGAGGCGTTCCAGCAAGCCCCTTATAAAACCCCACCGAAAACACCTGTGTGGTTTATTAAGCCGCGTAATACACGCATTAATTCCGGGGATAACATCCTGCATCCTGCTGGTGAAGAAGTACAAAGCGGTGCAACGCTGGCGCTGGTGATTGGTAAAGATGCACGCAAAGTGACTGCACAAAATGCGTTGGAGTTCATTGCTGGCTTTGCACTGGCGAATGAAGTTAGCCTGCCAGAAGACACCTTCTACCGCCCTGCGATTAAAGCAAAATGCCGTGATACTTTCTGCCCAATCGGCGAGTTAGTGAAAACGTCGTTATCTTCACCTGTTGAGATAGTGACACTGATTAACGGCAAAGAAGCTGACAGATGGTCAACCAAGGATCTCGTTCGTAGCGCAAGCGAATTAGTGGCTGCATTGAGCGACTTCGCAACCCTAAAACAAGGAGATGTGATTTTACTGGGTACCCCTCATCAGCGCGTCACCATCAAACCGGGTGACCAGGTTGAGATCCAAGCAGCTGGCTTCCCAAGCCTCAAGAACAGCGTTGTTGCGGCAGGAGGACAATAATAATGAAACACGCAAAAATTCGTTATCAAGGCACTGAATATTCCGTCACTGTCGGTGACAACGAAGCCATCAAGCTGCCAAACGGCAACGTGATTTCTGGCGATAACACAGATGTTGAGTGGCTACCACCTGCACAAGGTACCTTATTCGCGTTAGGTCTAAACTATGCCGACCACGCCACTGAATTAGAATTTAAGCCGCCTGAAGAGCCACTAATTTTTATTAAAGCAGAAAACAGCTTAACAGGTCACCGCCAAGTGTCCGTTCGTCCAGACAATGTTGAATACATGCACTATGAGTCTGAGCTGGTGGTGATTATTGGCAAAGCGGCTCACAAAGTTTCCCAAGAAGATGCCATGGATTACGTCGCGGGTTACACCGTGTGTAATGACTACGCTATCCGTGACTATTTAGAGAATTACTACCGTCCAAACCTGCGCGTAAAAAGCCGCGATACATTGACGCCAATCGGCCCATGGATGGTAGACAAATCAGATATTAAAGATCCACACAACCTCGCACTGTACACCTACGTTAATGGTGAATTGCGTCAAAAAGGCACCACCGCGGATCTGATTTTTAATATCCCATTTTTAATTGCCTACCTGAGTGACTTTATGACACTGCAACCAGGGGACATGATCGCAACGGGCACGCCAAAAGGGCTGTCTGATGTGGTTCCAGGTGATGAAGTGATCGTTGAAGTTGAAGGTGTGGGCAGGCTGATCAATACCATTATCAGCGCAAAAGAGTATGAGGAGCGAGTGTGATGACTAAGATTAACCATTGGATCAACGGCAAAAACGTTGAAAGCAAAGAGTATTTCGAAACCACTAACCCAGCAACGGGTGAAGTATTAGCGGAAGTGGCATCCGGCGGTCAAGACGAAATAAACCAAGCGGTTGCCGCTGCAAAAGAAGCCTTCCCTAAGTGGGCAAACACGCCAATGAAAGAGCGCGCACGCTTAATGCGCCGCTTAGGTGAGCTGATCGACGAAAACGTTCCGCAAATTGCTGAGATGGAAACCAACGATACCGGTTTACCTATCCACCAAACTAAAAACGTTCTGATCCCTCGCGCGTCACACAACTTTGAATTCTTTGCTGAAATTTGCCAGCAAATGAATGGTCGCACCTATCCGGTTGACGACAAAATGATGAACTACACCCTGATCCAACCTGTGGGTGTGTGCGGATTAATTTCTCCGTGGAACGTGCCATTTATGACGGCAACATGGAAAACAGCACCGTGTTTGGCGCTAGGTAACACCGCGGTTCTAAAAATGTCTGAACTGTCTCCGCTGTCTGCAAACCGTTTAGGTGAATTAGCCCTTGAAGCGGGTATCCCTGCGGGCGTACTGAACGTGGTGCAAGGTTATGGTGCAACAGCCGGTGACGCTCTGGTAAAACACCATGACGTTCGCGCAGTCTCCTTCACTGGGGGCACAGCAACGGGTCGCGCCATTATGCAAAACGCGGGTCTAAAAAAATACTCAATGGAATTAGGCGGTAAATCTCCGGTTCTGATTTTTGAAGATGCCGACATTGAACGAGCAATGGATGCCGCGCTGTTCACTATTTTCTCTATCAATGGCGAGCGCTGTACCGCGGGTTCACGTATTTTCATCCAAGAAAGCATTTACCCTGAATTTGTGAAGCGCTTTGCTGAGCGTGCAAATCGCCTGATCGTCGGCGACCCAACCGATCCAAAAACCCAAGTGGGCGCCCTGATCAGCCAACAGCACTGGAACAAAGTGTCTGGTTATATCCGTATTGGTATGGAAGAAGGTGCAACTCTGTTAGCGGGTGGTCCAGACAAACCAACGGATCTGCCAGCTCATCTGAAAAATGGTCATTTCCTGCGCCCAACGGTTCTGGCGGATGTGGACAACCGCATGCGTGTGGCTCAAGAAGAGATCTTCGGACCCGTCGCTTGTTTAATTCCATTCAAGACCGAAGAAGATGGTCTGCGTATGGCGAACGATGTTGAGTATGGTCTGGCGTCTTATATTTGGACTCAAGATGTCAGCAAGATCCTGCGTCTTTCTCGCAATATCGAAGCGGGCATGGTGTTTGTTAACACCCAAAACGTCCGTGATTTACGTCAACCATTCGGCGGCGTAAAAGCCTCTGGCGTGGGTCGTGAAGGCGGCGAGTATAGCTTCGAAGTCTTCGCCGAAATGAAGAACGTTTGTATCTCCTACGGCGACCACAACATCCCACGCTGGGGTGTGTAATTTATTGAAATACCATTATTCTTCAATCAATTAAGTAATCTATACGATTTGAATTATATGTAATTTTGAATCAATGATAATTAATTTAGCTACTTATCCTAAATAATTCGTGTTGTAGCTAGGCGGCAAGTGAAGTTATCCCTAGGAGCATACTGAAGTATGTGACTAGGGTGACTTTATGAAGCCAACAACGCTACAGCGCGAAGTATGACGGATAAGCGAAGGGGAAAAGACATGGGTAAGTTGGCATTAACCGCAAAGATCACACACGTCCCATCAATGTACCTATCTGAACTGCCGGGCAAAAACCACGGTTGTCGCCAAGCCGCCATCGATGGGCACAAAGAAATCAGTCGTCGCTGCCGTGAACTCGGCGTCGACACCATTATCGTTTTTGACACTCACTGGCTGGTTAACAGCGCTTATCACATTAACTGCGCCGATCACTTCAAAGGCATCTATACCAGTAATGAATTGCCACACTTTATCCGCGATATGGAATATGAGTATGACGGCAACTCTGTATTGGGTCAGATGATCGGTGAAGAAGCTCGCAAGCTAGGCGTTCGTGCTCAAGCTCATGAAATTCCAAGCCTAACTCTAGAGTACGCGACGCTGGTTCCAATGCGTTATATGAACAGCGATCGCCACTTTAAAGTGATCTCTATCTCCGCATTCTGTACCTCACACAGCTTTGAAACTAGCCGTAAATTAGGCGAAGCCGTACTGACTGCGATTGAAAAATATGACGGTACCGTGGCGGTACTCGCGAGCGGCTCACTGTCTCACCGCTTTATCGATGACCATCGTGCAGAAGACGGCATGAACAGCTATACCCGCGAATTCGATGAGCAAATGGACAAACGCGTCGTCAAACTGTGGCGTGAAGGTCGCTTTGCTGAGTTCTGCAAAATGCTGCCGGAGTACGCGGATTACTGCTATGGCGAAGGTCACATGCATGACACCGTGATGTTACTGGGTCTGCTGGGCTGGGATAAATATGATGAGAAAGTGGAAGTGTTAACTGACCTGTTCGCCAGCTCTGGAACTGGGCAAATCAACGCGATTTTCCCACTACCAAAATTTATCACTGACAAACAAACAGCCAACGCATAAGGAGCAGATATGCCTCATTTTTATGCTGAATGCACCGACAACATTCGTGAAGAAGCAGCCCTACCCGAGCTGTTCGCTAAAGTAAACAGCGCGCTAGCTGGCACTGGAATTTTCCCATTAGGGGGCATTCGTAGCCGCGCAATCTGGTTGGATACTTGGCAAATGGCGGATGGCAAACACGATTACGCGTTTGTGCATATGACCTTAAAAATTGGTGCGGGTCGCTCCCTCGAAGATCGCCAAAAAACTGGGGAAATGCTGTTTGATCTGATCAAAACCCATTTTGCCTCTCTGATGGCAAAACGTTACTTGGCACTCTCTTTCACTATGGAAGAGCTTGACCCTGTTCTGAACTATAAGCAGAACAATGTGCATGCACTGTTTAAATCATAAAAAGCTTAAGTCATAAAAATTTAAATCGTGATTGATGAATATCGATAGGGGGCAATATGCCAATTTCATTTACCAATAGACCGATACCGCGCTGGTTGATCCCGTTACTGGGTTCACTGGTGGCGTTCGGTCCCCTATCGATTGATATGTACTTGCCAGCCTTGCCACAAATGGCGCAAGCGCTGAATGCCACCCAAGGACAGATGCAATACACCCTCGGGGCATTCTTTGCGGGCTTCTGTGTCGGCATGCTGTTTTATGGTCCCCTGAGCGACCTGCTGGGGCGCCGTAAAATGTTGCTCAGTGGGCTGGCGATTTTTACCCTCGCCAGCCTGCTATGCGCCCAAGCCACCAGCTCAGAAGCCTTAATTACCTTTAGAGCGTTGCAAGCATTTGGCAGTGGTGCAGCGATAGTGATGGCGCGCGCCATTGCCCGTGATGTGTATCCTTCTAGCGAGCTGCCTAAAGTGTTATCACTGATGACATTAGTCACCATGATAGCCCCATTATTAGCACCATTAGTGGGCGGTTTTTTATTAATTCATTTTGAGTGGCAGGTGATTTTCTATGTTCTCGCGGCCGTGGGGCTGTGCTCTGTTTCAGCTATTTTTTTACTGCTGCCTGAAACCTTGCCTCATCAGCGTGAATCCCGCAATTTAGTCGGTGTCGCCTTTCATAATTATCGGTTGGTGCTCACAGACCGAGAAGCACTGAGCATTATTGGTACTATGGCATTCTCTTTTGCCGGTATGTTCGCCTTTATCAGTGGTTCACCGTTTGTGTATATCAACTACTTTGGTGTTTCTGAACAGTATTATGGGCTGCTGTTTGGCTGCAATATTTTGGGCATGATTGCCATGTTGCTGCTGAATGTCCGATTGCTCAAGGTGTATAGCCTGCCACGAATTTTGGGCATGCAAAGCGGTATCCAATTGATTTTTGGTGTTCTGTTGTTAATTTTCTATCAACAAAGCCTACCAATTATTGTTATCCTAGTGGTTCTGTTCCTATCGATGGTTAATGCTATCGGCACCAACAGTTTGTCACTGTTACTGCAACACCGCGGGAAAATCGCAGGCAGCGCCAGTGCGCTCGCCATCTCAATTCAGTTTGCCTTGGCAGCCCTTGCCAGTGTTGCAGTGTCCATACTACAAGATGAATCCCCATTTGCTATGGCACTCGTAATGGCGATTTGTGCCGGACTGAGTTTTTCAAGCCAACGCTTGTCCGCTAAAAATGTCCACGCGCACGTTCATTCAGTGTCTTCGGAGAACAACGAAAAATGAGCTTAAACACCAATTCTAAATTATTCCGCCAGCAGGCTTACATTAATGGTCAATGGGTAAATGCCCAAGACAGTAGCCAGTTTGATGTGACTAACCCGGCAAATGGAGAAGTGATTGCTCGCGTCAGTAATGTGGGTGCAACTGAAACTCAACAAGCCATTGAAGCCGCAGAAAAAGCATTGCCAGCATGGCGTGCAAAAAGCGCGAAAGAACGTAGCCAAATTCTGAACAAATGGTTCCGTTTAATGATGGAAAACCAACAAGAACTTGCGCAGATCCTGAGTACTGAGCAAGGTAAATCCATCAATGAATCTATGGGTGAAATTGCCTACGGTGCCAGTTTTATCGAGTGGTTTGCTGAAGAAGGTAAACGCACTTACGGCGAAACAATTCCATCCCCACTGCCGGGTCGCCGCTTAGTGACCATCAAGCAGCCTGTGGGTGTGGTCGCCGCTATTACTCCTTGGAACTTCCCAAATGCGATGATCACCCGCAAAGTCGGTCCTGCTCTAGCAGCGGGCTGCACTATGGTATTAAAACCTGCGGCTGAAACCCCATTATCTGCGTTGGCATTAGCCGCGTTAGGTGAAGAAGCCGGTATTCCTGCTGGCGTATTCAACATCGTTCCGGGTACCGATGCCAAAGCAATTGGTGCAGTCATGACTTCAAGCCCAATTGTTCGCAAGCTGACCTTCACCGGTTCTACCCGCGTGGGTAAATTACTGATGGAACAGTGCGCAGATACCGTGAAAAAAATGTCACTGGAATTAGGCGGTAACGCACCGTTTATCGTATTTGACGATGCGGATTTAGACGCTGCGGTTCAAGGGGCTTTAGCCGCTAAATTCCGTAATAGCGGGCAAACTTGCGTGTGTGCAAACCGTATTTTAGTGCAAGAAGGTGTTTACGATGAGTTTGCGGCTCGCCTAGCGAAAGCTGTGAGCGCATTAAAAATTGGTCCAGCAACCCAAGCTGATTCTGAGCAAGGCCCGCTTATCAACCAAGCTGCCGTGGATAAAGTGTCTGAGCACATTGCGGATGCCGTTGCTAAAGGTGCGAGCATCGCTGCGGGCGGTAAATCATCCAGCCTTGGTGGTCTGTTCTTCGAACCGACGGTATTAGTCAATGTGACTGAATCCATGAAAGTGGCGAAAGAAGAGACATTTGGCCCATTAGCACCGTTATTTAAATTCCGTGATGAACAAGAAGCTATCGACCTTGCTAACGACACTGAGTTTGGTCTGGCTTCCTATTTCTATTCACGTGATATCGGACGTATCTACCGTGTCGCTGAAGCATTAGAAAGCGGCATGGTGGGTATTAACGAAGGCATTATTTCAAATGAAGTGGCTCCGTTTGGTGGTATTAAGCAGTCAGGACTTGGTCGTGAAGGCTCACGTTACGGAATCGAAGATTATCTGGAAGTGAAATATCTCTGCTTTGGTGGTCTTTCTAATTAGAAAGAAACATTAGCTGGCGGTCTTCGCTTTTAAAATCTTAGCTCTAAATAATTCAAGTTAGAACAAAACAGTAAATGAGACTAATCCCCTAGGAGCATACCGTGTGACTAGGGGATAGGCGCAAGCCTATCGTGAAGCTAACGTAGTTATAGCTCGAAGTATGACGAGCTGAGGTGCAAAAGGAAAAATAAGATGTTGCAACAAGATACCATTTCAACAATCGCTAAACGCCTAAACCAAGCGGAAAAAAGCCGCCAGCAAATCCGTCAAATCTCTTTGGATCATCCCGAAATGACCATTGAAGATGCCTATGCCATTCAAAAAGAGTGGGTTGGCTTAAAACTGGCGGAAGGCCGTGTACTAAAGGGGCATAAAATCGGCCTGACATCCAAAGCGATGCAAGCCAGTTCCCAGATTGATGAGCCAGATTATGGCGCACTGCTCGATGATATGTTCTTTGATGATGGCTGTGATATTCCAACGGATCGCTTTATCGTTCCGCGTATCGAAGTTGAACTGGCATTCGTGTTAGCAAAACCGCTGCGCGGCCCTAACTGCACCTTATTTGATGTGTATAACGCCACGGACTATGTGATCCCCGCTTTAGAGCTGATCGACGCCCGTTGCCACAATATCGATCCTGACACTAACCGTCCACGTAAAGTGTTCGACACCATTTCCGATAACGCGGCAAACGGCGCGGTGATCTTAGGTGGGCGCCCAATTAAACCTCGCGATTTAGACATGCGTTGGATCAGCGCCCTGCTTTATCGTAATGGCGTGATTGAAGAATCTGGCGTTGCAGCGGCGGTTCTAAACCACCCTGCCAATGGCGTGGCATGGTTAGCCAATAAGTTAGCCCCACACAATGTGGAGCTACAGCCGGGACAAATTATCCTTGGCGGTTCATTCACTCGCCCTGTTCCTGCTCGTAAAGGGGATGTTTTCCACGTTGACTACGGCGTGATGGGCTCAATTAGCTGCCGCTTTGCATAAGGAGTTCACTGTGGATCTGTTAGAAAATAAATTTAAAAAAGCCCTGAAAACAGGCAAACCACAAATCGGTTTATGGCTAGGACTGTGCAGCCCATACAGCGCTGAGCTGGTTGCTGGTGCTGGATTTGATTGGCTATTGATCGATGGTGAACATGCACCAAACAATGTGCAAACGACCTTAGCACAATTACAAGCCATCGCTCCGTATCCATCACAACCGGTAGTTCGTCCGGCGTGGAATGAGCCAGTGATTATCAAGCAATTGCTGGATATCGGCGCACAAACGCTGTTACTGCCAATGGTGCAAAATGCGGAACAAGCAGAGCAAGCGGTACGCTCAACTCGTTATCCACCCGCGGGAATTCGTGGAGTGGGCAGCGCCTTAGCGCGCGCCTCTCGCTGGAACCGTATCCCTGATTATTTAAAACGCGCTAATGATGAAATGTGCGTGATTGTCCAAGTGGAAACTCGCGAAGCTATCAAAAACCTACCTGAGATCCTCAAAGTTGAAGGGGTTGATGGTGTCTTTATCGGTCCTGCGGATCTGAGTGCGGATATGGGATTTTCTGGCAATCCAAACCACCCTGAAGTGAAAGCGGTGATTGAAGATGCTATTAAGCAAATTCGTGCGGCAGGTTTAGCGCCAGGAATTTTGATGGCGGCACCGGATATCGCAGAACACTATATTAAGCTCGGCGCCTTGTTTGTCGCCGTGGGTGTGGATACCACATTATTAGCGCGCACCGCTGAAGCCCTTGCCGCGAAATTCGGTAAAACGGTTTCCGATATGGATAACAGCACATCTAGCGTGTACTAAAGCAATCTGAACTCCTCTAGGTCGTTCAATTTTACCCTACGCTCATGAACGACCTAGATAGTAAGCAATAAAATCGCAACCACAACAAGGCAGCCCAAATGACTGCCTAGTAGACCCTTGTACCTATAATAAATTGTAATTAGAGGGCATTATAATGAGTCATTCACAGAATGTTGCTAGCACCAACCCTGCGGAGCAACATAAGAACCTTACTGAACCGCAACAGCGGGTGATTAATAAGCTTTTTAAACGACTGATCGTATTTCTGTTTGTTCTGTTTGTTTTCTCGTTCTTAGACCGAATTAATATCGGCTTTGCGGGGCTAACAATGGGGAAAGACATTGGTCTAACGTCCACCATGTTTGGTCTGGCAGCGACGCTGTTTTACGCCACCTACATTATTTTTGGTATTCCAAGTAACATCATGCTTGGCATTGTCGGTGCTCGTCGCTGGATTGCCACTATCATGGTGCTATGGGGTATTGCCTCCACTGCCACTATGTTCGCGACTGGGCCAACCAGCTTATATATTTTACGAATGCTGGTGGGTATTGCTGAAGCCGGCTTCTTACCGGGAATGTTAGTTTATTTAACTTACTGGTTCCCCGCTTATTTCCGCGCCCGTGCTAATGCGCTATTTATGATTGCCATGCCAGTTACTATGGCATTTGGTTCACTAGCTTCTGGTTATATTTTAGGGCTAGATGGTGTGTTAAACCTGAAAGGCTGGCAGTGGTTATTCTTACTGGAAGGTTTCCCATCCGTTCTGCTGGGTATTTTAGTGTGGTTCTATCTGGATGATTCTCCGAAGAAAGCGAAATGGCTGACTCAGGAAGATAAAGACACCCTGCAAGAGATGATGGATAAAGACCAGTTAGAGCTTGTGCAGCCACACGGCTCAAAAAGCCAGACTGCGCTGCAAAATAGCAGCCTGTGGAAAGAGATTTTCACCCCGGTGATCTTAATGTACACCGTGGCTTATTTCTGTCTAACTAACACGTTGAGCGCCATTAATATTTGGACGCCACAAATTATGCAGAGTTTTAATCAGGGCAGCAGTAATGCCATGATTGGGCTATTAACTGCAATCCCTCAGTTCTGTACGATTTTGGGGATGATTTATTGGAGCCGCCGTTCGGATCGCTTGCAAGAACGTAAGATGCACACGGCGTTACCGTATTTGTTTGCGGCGGCAGGTTGGATCATTGCAGCAATGACTCATCAGCCAATACTCCAATTATTGGGGATCATTATGGCGTCCACCGGTTCATTTACTGCTATGGCAGTTTTCTGGACCACGCCAGATCAGTCGATCAGTTTACGCGCTCGCGCAATCGGTATTGCCGTAATCAACGCAACAGGTAATATAGGTTCCGCGGTCAGCCCACTATTAATCGGTTGGTTGAAAGATCAAACGGGTAGCTTCAATTCCGGTCTTTATTTTGTGGCTGGTTTGCTGGTGGTCGGCGCCCTTCTGGTCATCGCCATCCCAATGAAAAACTCAAGACCAAGAGCCACGCCGTAAACGGTCGAATTGAAGAAATGAGTGCTGCAACAGATTGGAAAAATTGAATTTATTTAATCCCCCTTAAATATTGTTCAAAATAATTCGAGTTGCAGTTAACCATGCTACAGGCAGAATTCTCAGTGGCTGCCTAATGTTCACAAATCTGTAGGTTAAAGGGGAGTAATTCCCCAAAATAATTCGAGTTGCAGCTAGGCGGCGAATGAGTTAATCCCTGGGAGCATACTTGAGTATGTGACTAGGGTTGACTCATGAAGCCAACAACGCTGCGGCTTGAAGAATGAAGGGGAAAGAATTGATCAATAACATAGATATTGGGAAGGACTACGATGACGTATTGGGCAACGACGACGTCCACTACCAAACCTTCGGCAAACTCGCCGCCTTCTTCGGCCGCGACATGCAGGCGCATCGTCACGATGGCTATTTCCAATTACACTATCTAGTCACTGGGCATATCACGCTCCAGCTGGATGAGTCTCGTTATTCTGTGCAGGCACCGTTATTTATTTTGACGCCCCCTTCTGTCGCCCATGCGTTTTTTACTCAAGAAGACACTGACGGGCATGTATTAACCGTGCGGCAAGATTTAATTTCGCCGCTGTTGGAGTCTCTTTATTCAGCCAATCTGGATAGAGTCGATATTCCGGCGATTTGTTTATCTGTCGCGGATAAGCCCCAAGACATTGAAACTTTTAATCACTATTGGGATTTAATGGCGCGGGAATCTGCGAATAACTATATTGGTCGAGACCAAGTGTTATCTTCGCTTGCCCAAGCCTTATTTACCTTTTTACTGCGCTCTGTCCCCCTTGACGAGCATCATGTTAGTGGCGTTCGTGGTGAACATCGATTATTCCAACGTTTTAACCAGCTTATCGATATGCATTATCGCGAGCATCTCTCTGTCCCTGACTATGCGGATAAACTCGGTGTTACTGAATCTCGCTTAAAAGATATGTGCCGGCGATTCGCCAACCGCCCACCAAAGAAGCTCATTTTCGATAGGATTTTGCGGGAAGCTAAACGCATGCTGCTATTTTGCGATAGCCCCGTTTCTGAAATTGCTTATCAACTTGGATTTAAAGACCCAGCCTATTTTGCCCGCTTTTTTAATCGCTCTGAGGGAACCTCTCCGAGCCAATGGCGTGAACAAAATATCCACTAGATCGCGGATATCAAAATTTTAGCATCCCCTTTAAATTATTTTACATAATGCAAACATTTTTGATGTCTTGCATTTTTATTTTTAAAGTTACAACTTGTACT
>NZ_JAERJY010000117.1:0-11557 GCF_018257375.1 Providencia sp. JGM181
GTTTTAAATAATATTAACAACAGACGAGGTACATAAATGTATCATCTCGATGTCTACGGCACTCTGGTCGCTGCTACACTCGTGCTATTACTCGGACGTAAACTGGTAAAGTCAGTTTCATTTCTTGAAAAATACACTATCCCTGAACCCGTTGCAGGGGGATTATTAGTCGCTTTTACCCTGTTAGTGGTTAAGCAAGTATTTGATTGGAGCCTCTCCTTCGACTTATCACTGCAAGAACCGATGATGCTCGCATTCTTTGCGACCATTGGTTTGAATGCTAACTTAGCGAGCTTAAAAGCTGGCGGTAAAGCATTGTTAATCTTCATTTTTGTCGTTGTCGGTTTATTGCTAGTTCAAAACACAGTCGGTATCGCACTTGCGAAATTATTAGGTTTAGACCCTCTTATGGGGCTATTAGCCGGCTCAATCACTTTATCCGGTGGACATGGTACAGGCGCCGCTTGGGGTAAAATCTTTACTGAAGATTATGGCTTCAAGAGTGCAACTGAAGTTGCAATGGCTTGTGCAACCTTTGGCTTAGTACTTGGGGGACTTATTGGTGGTCCTGTTGCACGTTTCTTAATTCGCAATATCCCAACACCTGGTACCGCGGATGAGGACAAAGATGTTCCTACCGCATTTGAAAAGCCACAATCCAACCGCATGATCAACTCGATGGTGTTGATTGAAACTATTGCGTTGATCGCTATCTGTTTGCTAGCAGGAAGCTGGATTGCAGGGCTACTATCAGGCACCGCATTTGCACTGCCTAAATTTGTTTGCGTATTGTTCGTCGGTGTTATCTTAAGTAACAGCCTGTCTTTACTTGGTTTTTATCGAGTATTTGACCGCGCGGTTTCTGTCATGGGTAACGTCAGCCTATCCTTATTCTTAGCCATGGCATTAATGAGCTTAAAACTGTGGGAACTGGCGTCTTTAGCAATCCCAATGTTAGTCATTCTCGGCGTTCAAGCTTGCGTTATGGCAGGATATGCGATTTTTGTTACCTTCCGTGTGATGGGCAAAAACTATGATGCTGCCATTTTAGCCGCGGGTCACTGTGGTTTCGGTTTAGGGGCAACACCAACCGCTATCGCTAACATGCAAGCGGTAACCGATAAATTTGGTCCATCTCACCTCGCATTCTTAGTCGTGCCGATGGTGGGGGCATTCTTTATCGATATTGTGAATGCGTTAGTGATTAAGTTCTACTTATGGTTACCAGTTTTCCCAACGATTGGTGGCTAGTACAGAACAAGTATTGAAGTAAATACAAACATATATAACTAAATGTATAAATAAAGCAGGTATTGCCGTGGACATGGATGTGTTCACGGCAATTTTCATTTTAGGGTAGGGAAAAGGTTAGGGCAGGAAAAGTTTAAGCGTGGCTATATTGTTCGCGCTCAGGGAGCCAGCGTTCAATAATCTTTTGGGCATGCTCAGGGTAGTATTGTTGGATGTGTCGTGCCAACCGTTGCACTTCTGGCAACATATATTGATCACGTAATAAATCGGCAACTTTAAAATCTGCATTCCCTGTCTGCCTTGTGCCTAGCAGCTCTCCGGGACCTCGAATTTCTAAGTCTTTTTGGGCAATCACAAAGCCATCATTACTGTCTCGTAAAACTTGTAAGCGCTGCTTGGCGGTATGAGTGAGCGGCGTTTTATAAAGTAGCACACAGTGAGACGCGACAGAGCCACGACCAACCCGTCCCCGTAGTTGGTGCAATTGTGCTAATCCAAGCCGCTCAGGGTTATCAATAATCATTAGGCTTGCGTTCGGAACATCCACCCCGACTTCGATAACGGTGGTAGCAACAAGTAACTGGATTTCGTTATTCTTAAATGCCGCCATGATGCTCTGTTTTTCAGCGGGTTTCATGCGACCATGCACCAACCCCACCTTGAGTTCAGGTAGTGCCAGAGCCAGCTCTTCGCTGGTAACTTGGGCGGCTTGCGCTTCAAGCACCTCTGAGTCATCAATCAATGTACACACCCAATAAGCTTGCCGTCCTTCCTCTAAACAGGCTTGGCGAACGCGCTCGACAATATCACTGCGTCGGGTATCAGGGATAGCCACTGTAGTTACAGGGGTTCTTCCTGGTGGGAGCTCATCAATGACAGAAGTATCGAGGTCTGCATAAGCAGTCATCGCCAGCGTGCGTGGGATTGGCGTAGCGGTCATGATTAACTGATGTGGATGGAACCCTTGTTGCTCACCTTTTTCACGCAGAGCGAGCCGCTGGTGAACGCCAAAGCGGTGTTGTTCATCAATGATGACTAACCCTAAAGAGTGAAAGCTCACTTGCTCTTGGAAGATGGCATGGGTACCGACTACCATCGAGATTTCACCACTCGCAATGGCATCTTGTTGCTGCTGGCGGGCTTTACCTTTTTGTTTACCTGCTAACCAGCCTACTTTGATACCTAGAGGTTCAAACCATTGCTTAAAGGTATTTGCGTGCTGCTCTGCAAGAATTTCAGTCGGTGCCATTAAGGCAACTTGTTTACCATTTTCAATGGCACACAGTGCGGCTAATGCAGCCACAAGTGTTTTACCGGAACCGACATCACCTTGGATCAAACGCATCATTGGGGCATTTTTCTGTAAATCAGTTTCGATTTCTGCCACGACGCGTTTTTGCGCGTTAGTGGGTGAGAACGGCAAATTTGCCAGTAAAGGCGTTTTAAACTTTCCAGATGAAACTAATGGTTCAGCATAGAGCCGTTCATTGCCAGCCCGAATGGCAAGCATACTTAAATGGTGAGCCAGTAACTCTTCGAGGATCAAACGCTTTTGGGCTGGGTGATGCCCTTTTTCCAACTCTTCTAACGAAATATCCGGTGGTGGAGTGTGTAACAGTCGGATGGCGTCGGGAAGGCTAATTAGGCTACGACTGAACTCTTCAGGCAGTAATTCTTGAATATTGCCACTTTCTAACATGGTGAGCGCTTGCTCCATCACTTTACGCAGTGTGGCTTGGCGGACACCTTCGGTTGTCGGATAAACCGGAGTTAGGTTCTCTTGAAGGGCGATATTATCCGTTTCTTGAGAGACTTTATATTCAGGGTGAATAATTTCAGGTCCTGTATTACCACGACGCACTTCTCCGTAGGCAGTCACTTGGCGACCTTCGGCTAAACTGTTTTTCATTGCAGCAGAGAAGTTGAAAAAACGCAGCGTTAGGTTGCCTGTACCATCGCTGATCAGGCAGGTCATCATTCTTTTACGTCCAAAAACGACTTTGGTTTGTAGAACGTGACCAGTGATAGTGGCTGTTGTGCCGGGCATCAAGTCTTTAATCTGATAAAGACGCGTATGATCTTCATAACGCAGTGGAAAATGCAGAAGCAAGTCCTGAACTGTGTTCAACCCGATTTTACTCATTTTTTCTGACTGGCTGGCACCAATGCCATGAAGTGAAGTCAGTGAAATGGTATTAAGCAGACCACGGTTCATGTTGATTCCTTAACTGAGTTGTTTTCTCTTCATTTTTTCAGAAAGCTGCATTTGTGCCCACCAAGCATCATCAGCTTCTATCTGACCTTGCTGATTGATAAATGGGCGAGGAAGCCCTTTGCGTTTAGCAACTTCAGCCAATACAGGATAGCCGCCTTCAAATAGCCATTCTTGTTGTTCTTGCTCAGATAATAGACTATTTTCTCGGTCATACATGCCTGCGAGTTGGCGCTGACGTTGGGCTTCATACAAAATAAGTGCAGAGGCGACAGAGACATTGAGTGACTGCACCATACCAACCATTGGGATGATAATATGTTGATCTGCAAGGGCTAATGCCTTATCCGAGATACCCGTTTTCTCTTGTCCCACCATAATACAGGTTGGGCGGGTATAATCAATTTCTCGAAAATCGACAGCCGTATCTGACAGATTCGTGACTAAAATCTGCATACCTTGGGATTTTATCTGAGTAATGGCGCTTTCGGTGGATTGGTGCGAGATGACTTTTACCCAACTATTACTTCCCGCTGCAGAGGAGACGGAGAGTTTAACCTGTTGGTCTGGCCAAATGGCATGAATTTTATGGATCCCGACTGCATCAGCACTGCGCACAATTGCAGAAACATTATGAGGCTTATGAATTTCTTCAAGACAAAGTGTTAGGTCGGGCTGCCGCATCGCCATCATTTGGCAAATGCGGCGATAGCGGCGTTCATTCATAGTGAGAGTTCGTATTTTTAATGATATCGACTAATTACGGTTACGGCTGACGCGTAGAACATCTGGCATGATACGAATTTTACGCATCACGTTAGCCAATTGAATACGGTTTTTAATCGACAAGCGAATAAAGGCGCAGTAAACACGACCATCTTTCTCTTCAGTGTTCATGCTTTGAATACTTGAGTTCGCATCATTGATAGCGGCGGTCAAGTTAGCAAGGGCACCTTGATGGTTTATCATATCGACTTTAATTTCAGCGATAAAATCCGTGTCTGTCTCGGTATCCCACTCAACAGCCATAAATTTATCCGGTTCTTTCTGATAACCACGGATATTACGGCAAGATTCATGGTGAATAACCAATCCTTTACCTGGGCTAATATGCGCAATAATTGGGTCGCCCGGGATAGGACGGCAGCATTTAGCAAAGGTAATTAAGACTCCATCAGCCCCTTTGATGGACAGCTTATTACGGTTTTCCATAATCACTGGTTCTTCAACGGCACTTGACTGAGCACTCTGAGGGTTACTTTGCAAGTTACGAGCTACTACAACACTCATGGCATTACCTAAACCAATTTCGGCAAGTAAATCGTCAATAGAGTGGAGCTTCATGCGAGCTAATTCGGCATCAATACTTTCACGAGGTATATCCGTGATTTTGGTGCCTGTACCTAGTGCATGATTGAGTAAGCGACGACCTAAATTAACGGAGTCTTCGCGTTTTAAATTCTTCAGTAACTGACGGATTTTTGCACGTGCTTTTGAACTTACCACAAAGTTCAACCATGCCGCATTTGGTCGAGCGCCTGGAGCCGTAATAATTTCTACCGTTTGACCGCTAGAAAGTGGCTGGGAGAGTGGGTAAGGTTGGCGATCAACTCGCGCACCCACACAAGCATGCCCAATGTCAGTATGCACGGCATACGCGAAGTCCACCGGTGTTGCGCCTGTCGGTAATTCGACAATACGACCTTCGGGGGTGAAAACGTAAATTTCATCAGGAAATAGGTCTGATTTTACGCTTTCAATAAATTCAAATGAGCTTCCCGCACTCTGTTGGAGTTCGAGCAAGCTTTGCATCCAACGCTGGGCTTTCACCTGCGCAGTGGTTCCCAATTCGCCTTGTTCTTTATATGCCCAGTGAGCAGCAACACCCATTTCGGCCATTTGGTCCATATCTTCAGTACGAATTTGTACTTCGACAGGTACCCCATGAGGTCCAATTAATGAGGTGTGGAGGGATTGGTATCCGTTAGCTTTAGGAATAGCAATATAGTCTTTGATTCGCCCCGGACGAGGTTTATAAAGACTGTGCATTTGCCCTAAAACACGGTAGCAGGTATCAACGTCTTCAACGATGACCCTAAAAGCATAGATATCCATAATGGAATGGAATCGCTGCTCTTTTTGATGCATTTTCCGATAGATAGAATACAGATGTTTTTCGCGACCACTGACTGTACAGGGTACACCTGCTTCCGTTAATCGACCGTCAATTTCAGAAAGGATTTTTTGGATCATTTCTTTACGGTTACCACGAGCGGATTTCACCACTTCCTTGATAACACGATAACGGTTTGGATACAGCGCTTCGAAACCTAACTCTTCGAGTTCGGTTTTAATATGGTGGATACCTAAGCGATGCGCGAGAGGACTGTAAATTTCCAGTGTTTCACGCGCTATGCGGCGACGCTTATCGGGTCGTAATGACCCAAGCGTGCGCATATTGTGAGTACGGTCTGCCAGTTTGATCAAAATGACACGGATATCTTTCACCATTGCCATGATCATTTTACGGAAGTTTTCTGCTTGAGCTTCTTTCTTGTCGCGGAAATTCAGCTTATCCAGTTTGGAAACCCCTTCGACTAAGCCGGCGACGGTAGTTCCAAACAGCTGCTCTATGTCTTGAAATGTCGCTGGAGTATCTTCAATCACATCATGAAGTAGCGCAGCCATCAGTGTTTCATGATCCAAACGCATTTCAGCCAGAATACAAGCAACAGCAACAGGGTGAGTAATATAAGGCTCACCACTGGAACGGGTCTGCCCTTCATGAGCATCCCGTGCGACAACATAGGCTTTTTTCAGTAATTCAACTTGCTCTTTTGGGAGATATTGCTGAATTATTAAATTTAGGCTTTCAAACAGATACAAGGCAGACCCACCTTAGTAATTAGCGACGACCTTCAGCGATCGCAGAAACTGCCTGCATTTCAGCGGCTTCTTGCTCTTGCTGTTCTTGGCGTTCACGCACATCCAAAATGTGACCGTTAATTAAACCTTCTTCTACTTCACGTAGCGCGATAACAGTGTGCTTATCGTTTTCTTCTGGAACTAAAGGATCTTTACCACCAGTTTGTAACTGACGAGCTCTACGTGCTGCGACCAGTACGAGGTCAAAACGGTTACCAATTTTTTCTACTGCGTCTTGAACAGTTACGCGTGCCATAAGTGTGCTACTCCAAAGAAATAAAAAAATGACCTGATATGATACTGAAACTATTCTCAGTCTGCTAGTAATTTGCTGATTAAAGCATCATGTCGCTGGACTTGGCGACCTAATCTCAAGCGCTCGGCACGCATGATAGATTGTAAATCGCTCAGTGCAGTGTTGAAATCGTCGTTTACAATGACGTAATCGTATTCATTGTAATGCTCAATTTCGCCAACTGCTTGTGACATGCGCTTTTCAATGACTTCATCACTATCTTGACCACGACCACGCAGACGGCGATATAGCTCATCTCTTGATGGCGGTAGAATAAAAATACTACGTGCCTCTGGCATTTTCGCGCGAATTTGCTGAGCACCTTGCCAGTCAATATCAAGAAACACATCCACGCCACTATTTAAGACTTCCTCAATAATGGGTTTTGAGGTGCCGTAGTAGTTACCGAAAACACAGGCATGCTCTAAAAAGTCATTGTTCTCAACCATCTGAAGAAATTCAGCTTCAGAAACAAAGAAGTAATGCTCGCCATGAATTTCGCCTGGGCGTGCAGCTCGAGTTGTATGAGAAACAGAAACTTGAGTGTCATACAACGGTTGTGTCTTCAGTAATGCTTGGATAAGACTGGACTTACCTGCGCCACTAGGAGCAGAGAGAATATATAACGTGCCTTGTATCATGATGATTTCTTGAATATTTGTGGGTTAGACATAAAAGATAGTGATAAACCCTACATAGTATACACGTACTTAAGACAACATGCAGCGATATCAATTAACCATGAAATAAGAGTAAAAAAGTTTTGGTTATTGGAAAATTGTGAACGCCTTCCAGAAAATAAATTTAACTTAATGAAAATACCATCTGTTTTGCGAAGCGCTATGCAATTAACGGCATTGCCTGCTGTCGCCCTTGATTTATTGACTCAGAATGTAATGCAACACATAGCAGTTCGGAACATGGTATTAAACTTAAATATAATAGGGACATTATGCATTATTTTTCAGTCAGGAAACTCTGGAAATTTGGTTGGTTCTGCCTATTACTTCAATCTGTTATTTCAATAGGCTATGGTGCGGAAACCGTAGATTCTCAAAAAGCATGCCGCTCATTAGATAATGAATTAACAAGAATGGAACAGCGGCGGCTGGGAGAGCAGCTACAAGAGTGGGACAGGCAATATCAGATTGGCGGTGTGAGCGGTGTGAGTGACGAGGTTTATGACCAACTTTTGGCGAAGTGGCAGCAGGGGCAGCGCTGTCAAAATTTACCTGACACTCTAGTACAACCGTTACAGTCTAAAACTGAACGATTAATAAAGCATCCCATACCCCATACGGGATTGAAAAAATTAAAATCAGAAGAAATAGCAGCATGGATAAAGGCTCGTAATGAAGTTTGGTTGCAACCTAAAGTCGATGGTGTTGCAGTGACTCTGCACTATGAAAATGGACGTTTAGTGTCAATGATTAGTCGAGGCAATGGGAGTGAAGGACTGAATTGGCGCGATAAAGCCGATTTTATTCGAGCTATTCCCAAAACTATTTCAGCGAAGCAATCTCTTGTTTTACAGGGGGAATTATTCTGGAAGCTCAATGGACATGTACAAAGTGCGGATGGTGGAAAAAATGCACGGAGTAAAATTGCGGGTTGGCTGATGCGCAAGGAGCTACCTACACAGGTCACGGATGATATCGGCATTTTTATCTGGGCATGGCCAGATAACTCTGTCGCTATGAATCGTCAATTGAGTGAATTATCGACGCTAGGATTTGATTGGGTACAACGATATAGCCATTTAATCTCTGACTATCAATCAGCAGCCAAGTGGCGTGACCACTATTATTCAGCGCCGATGCCATTTGCAACCGATGGTATCGTTTTGAAAAGCTTTCCATCGCCGCCTTCATTGGCTTGGCGAGCAAACCAAAACAGTTGGAGTGTGGCATGGAAATACCCGTTAAAAAGCGTGGTTTCAGAGGTTATGGATTTAACTTTTCGGGTAGGAAAATCAGGGGCTGTAAATGTTATTGCTAGCATTGATCCGGTCACGATCGATGATAAAAAAGTGAGTAAAATTCGCATTGGCTCGCTCAATTCCTGGAAACAAAAAGATGTGTTAGTTGGGGATAAAATCCAGCTAACGTTATCAGGACATGGGACGCCATCTATGGAAAAAGTCATTTGGCGGCGAGAGCCTAGGTTGCATCCGAACACATCCTCTCTCGAAAACTTTCATTCATTGAGCTGTTTAGCATACACACCAGATTGTGCTCCTCAATTTGTTGCTCGCCTGGCTTGGCTAGGTAAACAATTAAAGATTCGCGGGGTGGGCGAAAAAACATGGAAGATATGGGTAGATCAATATGGACTCTCAACGTTACTTGGCTGGCTTTCTCCTCATTGGCAAGATTCATTACCTAAGAATAAGAAAACGACAAATACGCTTAGCCAGCTACAAAAAACATCTATGCAGCCAATAACAAATTGGTTGAAGGGGATCGGAATTCCTTTAGAAATTAAACATCTAAGCAAGATATCAACGATAGAAGAATTGAGTGAACAAGAGACTGTGGAGGCGCTGGGTTTATCTGAAAAGCGGAAGCAGGCATTAAAGTACTGGTTGGCAGAGCCTGAAATTCAGAAGGTGCTATACACTTTGCAGGAACTGTATACTCTGCAGAAGCTAGATATCAGCCATTAGCGGTTAAACGAATGGCTGATGGGAAAATCAGTTTTGGTTAATCTTGGCTTTCATAATTAAAAATAGGTAATCCCAAACGGTAGCGGATGGCAAGCAGCCTGGCACTTAAACCTGCGACCAACGTGATAATAACCACGATATCTTTAGGGAGCGGTGTATACAGCAAGCCGATATATAACCATGCGGCAGCAAAAGAGACGCCTGCGTAGACTTCTTTTTGGAAAACCAGAGGGATGGTGTTACACAGCATGTCACGAAGTACACCCCCAAATACACCGGTAACTACAGCCGCAATGGCGGCGATAATAGGGCTATAATTCATATCGAGGGCTATTTGAGCACCAAGAATAGAGAAGACGATTAAGCCAATTGCATCAAGTATTAAGAAAAGCCGACGAAGGTGTTTCATCATCGGGGCTATCCAGATGGTGACAATGGCGGCACCTGCCACGGTCATGATGTATTCGGGGTGGGCAACCCAACCTAGAGGATAGTGACCGAGTAGAATATCACGAACAGAGCCACCGCCGATGGCTGTCGCAGAAGCAATAATAATCACGCCAAAGACGTCCATTTTACGGCGTCCAGCAGCTAAAGCGCCTGTCATGGCTTCGGCAGTAATACCAATAATATAGAGAACACTTAATAACATGATGGTTTTATTCAATACTATAGTGATTGTCTAAGGGTAATATTACTTGTGAAACTTCTCGACTGAGATTTTTTATTCTCTTAAAGAATTGATTAGTTAAAGTAATCCGATAGCCTGTGTTAAATGATGTCAAAGGATAACAGATTGAATAATAAAATGCCTTATAAAGAAATGTGTATTACTGATGATTCGCAAAGTCATCAGCTTACAAATATTAATGTTTGGACACCAGATAGCCAGTGGTTAGCTTATGATGTTCGACCAAGTGGCAGTTCATTTACCGGGCAAACCATAGAAAAAATTCATGTTATTACCCATCAAAAAGTAGAAATTTATCGAGGGTTGCATGGTGCCCATGTTGGCGTAGTCACTGTAAGCGCTGAAAATCCTCCTCGTTATGCTTTTATTCAGGGGCCAGAGTATCCCGATGAGTCTTGGCAGTATGATTTCCATCATCGCCGAGGTGTTTACGTTGATGATTGCCAACTCGGTAATGCACATCCGATTGATGCAATGTGCATTACGTCACCCTATATGGCGGGTGCGCTCAGAGGTGGAACACATGTTCATGTTTTCAGCCCTGATGGGAAGTGGCTGAGCTTTACCTATAATGACCATGTTTTACATGAGCTCGATCTTCAATTAGACCAACGCAATGTGGCTGTTGCCGTACCTGCAGGCGCTGTGACTGTTGAACCTATTGGCCATGAAAGAGAATATAGCGGCGATTTTTTCTGTAGTGTTGTGACGAAGACGACTTTGGCGCCAACTCCGAATAGCGACGAGATTAGCCGAGCCTATGAAGAGGGGTGGGTTGGTCAACGTGGTTATATGAATCAACAAGGTCAGTGGCAACGGCGTGCATTAGCGTTTATTGGAGATACGCATCATCAAAATGGCGAAGTGATCCCTGAAGTTTACTTAGTTGATTTACCCGAAGATCCAAATGAATTCAAAATCCAAGGCGATGAACCTCTGCAAGGTACCGAAAAAACCATGCCAGCGCCGCCTAAGGATGTGAAACAAAGGCGTTTAACGTATACGCATCATCGGAAATTTCCAGGGTTAGCGAAACAGCCAAGACATTGGTTGCGTTCTTCACCAAATGGCGAATCAATCGCCTGTTTGATGCATGATGATCATGGCATTGTGCAATTATGGTTGGTGGCAACGGCAACAGGAGCGCTCACCCAGGTGACATTTGGCAAGTTTTCAATTCAGTCTGCATTTAGTTGGAATAAGACTGGTGAGTATCTCTGCTTTGTGTATGACAATAGCGTTGTACGTTGCCATGTGGCGACCGGAAATTTAGAACGGTTAACTCAGAGAACAGAAATAGCCCCTGTGGCAGATGCTGTTGTCTTTTCTCCAAATGATAAATTTGTAGCATTTATGCGAGATATTAATGGGTTTAGACAGATTTATATTGTTGAAACAGGGTTGTCTAATTAAAGTTTATCTGGAATAACACTCATGAAGAATAAAAAGGTGGGTATTCATCTTTTTATTCTTCAAAAAAAGAGGGGTTAAGTAATCATTAAATTAAATGCTCAATAT
>NZ_JAERJY010000118.1:0-11549 GCF_018257375.1 Providencia sp. JGM181
ACAGATATACTACTTTAGTGGTATATATTTTCATTAATTATAAATTTGACTATTAAAAATAAGGTTTAAATTCGCAAATCATATTTATTAAATGTTAATGAATAATTATAAAACGACCTCAAACCTGCCTTTCTCGATATTTGTACAGTGTCTTCGATGTGAAACGTCAAAGAATGACTATTTTCTTCATAATAACGCCAAAAGTTAGTTTACCTACTAGGTAGTATGTATTTTTGATAGTTAGCTAATTAATATTCACAATAAATAATCATATAAAAAGTACGGTTTATCAGTCTCTTTTAGCAGTTTTTGGTTGGGCAATGTAAAGGAAATAAACATGGTTGATATCACCCGTAGGGGAGTTTTAACGGGGGCTTGGCGTAATGCTGCACCCGTAATTCGACCACCATGGAGTGGTAGCGAAGCACGTTTTATTGAACAGTGCACTCGTTGTAACCAGTGTATCAAGAGTTGTGAAACGGCAATTTTGCAACCAGGTCCTGGTGGCTATCCCATGGTCGATTTTCAGCGTGGTGAATGCACATTCTGTTATGCATGTGCAGAGGCCTGTCCTGAGCCTATATTCCTTCCTCAAAATACCCAGCCTTGGAATATCAAGATTGCCATTGGGCAACACTGTCTGGCGTACAAATCGATTGAATGTCGTCGTTGTGAAGACAGTTGTGAGCCTCAAGTGATCGCCTTTCGTCCATCACTGGCCGGTATTTACCAGCCAAACATTGATATGCAGGGTTGTACAGGTTGTGGCGCATGTGTCGCAGGATGTCCTGTATCAGCCATTACCATGGAGCATGAAGATGCACAATAACTGGCAAGTTTGCAGTTTGATTGTTCAAGTCAAAAGTGAACGCATTCCAGCTGTGACAGATGAATTACATCAAGAACCCAACTGCGAAGTGGCTATTTCCTCCCCTGAAAATGGCAAGTTAATTGTGGTTGTGGAAGGGGAAGACAGCAAAACGCTTTTAGATACTATCGATTTTATCCGTGATATCGATGGTGTATTGGATGTTTCACTGGTTTATCACCAGCAGGATGAGCAATGTGAGGAAAAAGTATGAAACTCAGTCGTCGTAGCTTTATGAAAGCCAATGCGATAGCGGCCGCTGCTGCGGCGGCAGGCGTTGGCGTACCAAGTATTGCGAAAGCAGTGGTTGGTCAGCAAGAAAGCATTAAATGGGATAAAGCACCTTGCCGTTTCTGCGGTACAGGCTGTGGGGTTTTAGTTGGAACGCAAAACGGACGTATCGTTGCGAGCCAAGGTGACCCTGAAGCTCCTGTAAACCGTGGTCTGAACTGCATCAAAGGCTATTTCCTACCAAAAATCATGTACGGAAAAGACCGTTTAACTCAACCGCTTTTGCGTATGAAAGACGGTGAGTACGATAAAAACGGTGAATTTACCCCAATTACATGGGAAAAAGCCTTTGATGTGATGGAAGAGAAAGTCAAAACCACCCTCAAAGAGAAAGGTCCTGAAGGTATCGGAATGTTTGGTTCCGGTCAGTGGACGGTTTGGGAAGGTTATGCTGCATCCAAACTATTTAAAGGTGGCTTCCGTTCAAATAACTTAGACCCAAATGCACGTCACTGTATGGCATCAGCGGTTGTAGGCTTTATGCGTACCTTTGGTATGGATGAACCGATGGGCTGTTACGATGATATCGAACATGCAGATGCTTTCGTGCTGTGGGGTTCGAACATGGCGGAAATGCACCCAATTTTATGGTCGCGTATCACCAACCGTCGTCTATCTAACCCTGATGTTCGTGTCGCTGTACTGTCTACATTTAAACACCGTAGCTTCGAATTAGCGGATAACGGCATTGTCTTTACGCCGCAATCAGACTTAGTGATCCTCAACTACATCGCTAACTACATTATTCAAAACAATGCGGTGAATCAGGACTTCCTTGATAAACACGTTAATTTACGTCGTGGGGTTACTGATATTGGTTATGGTTTACGTCCAACGCATCCTTTAGAGCAAAAGGCGAAAAACCCAGGTTCAGATGCCTCTGATCCAATGACATTCGAAGAGTACAAAGCGTTTGTTGCGGAATATACCCTCGACAAAACGGCTGAAATGACGGGTGTTCCGAAAGATCAGTTAGAAGCGTTAGCTAAGCTGTATGCAGATCCTAATGTGAAAGTCGTTTCCTACTGGACAATGGGCTTCAACCAGCACACGCGTGGCGTCTGGGCGAATAACTTGGCATACAACCTGCACTTATTGACCGGTAAAATTTCTCAACCAGGTTGTGGACCGTTCTCCTTAACAGGTCAACCGTCAGCCTGTGGTACTGCGCGTGAAGTGGGGACGTTCTCTCACCGTTTACCAGCCGACATGGTGGTCACCAACGAAAAACACCGTGAAAAAGTGGAAAACGTTTGGAAATTACCTGCGGGAACTATCCCAGAAAAAGTGGGATTACACGCTGTTGCTCAAGACCGCGCATTGAAAGATGGCAAGCTCAATTTCTATTGGGTGATGTGCAATAACAATATGCAGGCGGGTCCAAATATTAATGAAGAGCGTATGCCGGGCTGGCGTGACCCACGTAACTTTATCGTGGTGTCAGACCCATACCCAACCGTCAGCGCACTTTCTGCTGACCTGATTTTACCGACAGCGATGTGGGTAGAAAAAGAAGGGGCATACGGTAACGCAGAGCGTCGTACACAATTCTGGCGTCAACAAGTGCCAGCACCGGGTGAAGCAAAATCTGACTTAATGCAGATGGTGCTGTTCTCTCGTCGCTTCAAAGCGGAAGACGTTTGGCCGGAAGAGTTATTAGCGAAGAAACCAGAATATCGCGGAAAAACGTTATACGACATTCTGTTTGCTAACGAATCAGTGACCAAATTCCCAATTACAGAACTGGCTGCTGACCAGCTGAATGATGAATCTCGTGAACTCGGCTTCTACCTGCAAAAAGGGCTGTTTGAAGAGTACGCAAGTTTCGGTCGTGGTCATGGTCATGACTTAGCGGATTTCGATGCATACCACAAAGCTCGCGGTATCCGCTGGCCAGTTGTGGATGGTAAAGAGACCCAATGGCGCTACAGCGAAGGTAATGACCCTTACGTAAAAGCTGGACAAGGTTTCCAATTCTACGGCAAGCCAGATGGTAAAGCGGTGATTTTCGCACTGCCATTTGAACCAGCCGCAGAAGCGCCAGATGCAGAATACGATTTATGGTTATCCACCGGACGTGTTCTTGAGCATTGGCATACCGGCAGTATGACTCGCCGTGTGCCTGAGTTGCATCGTGCATTCCCTGAGTCCGTGGTGTTTATGAACCCGCTGGATGCAAAAGCGAAAGACTTGCGCCGTGGGGATAAAGTGAAAGTGCTTTCTCGCCGTGGTGAAGTGCTCTCTACCGTGGAAACTCGTGGCCGTAACCGTCCACCAAAAGGTTTGATTTATATGGCATTCTTCGATGCATCTCAGTTAGTGAATAACCTCACTCTGGATGCAACGGATCCGCTATCGAAAGAGACGGATTACAAGAAATGTGCAGTTAAATTGGAAAAGGTGTAATTGCGTATGTCCCAGAAACCGAGTTCCCAGAATAGTCGCCGCCGTTTTTTGCGTGATGTTGCTCGCGCAGCGGGTGGACTGGCGGCTGTTGGTGTGGTACTGGGGCTTCAGCAACAAACCTCCCGAGCGAGCGGAGTGCATCTTCGCCCGCCGGGTGCCTTAGACGAAAGTGCCTTTGCAAGTGCCTGTGTGCGCTGTGGTCAATGTGTGCAAGCGTGTCCTTACGACATGTTGAAGCTTGCTACGTTGGCGTCTGGCATGGCAGCGGGTACACCGTATT
The DNA here is from genome assembly GCF_018257375.1 of Providencia sp. JGM181. Lineage (NCBI taxonomy): Bacteria > Pseudomonadati > Pseudomonadota > Gammaproteobacteria > Enterobacterales > Morganellaceae > Providencia > Providencia sp. JGM181. Next base: position 3,846 of record NZ_JAERJY010000118.1, read on the forward strand.
TTATTGCTCGCGAAAACCCGTGCGAAATGTGTGAAGACATTCCTTGCGCCAAAGTGTGCCCAAGTGGTGCGTTGGATAAGGATATTGCTTCTATCAATGATGCTCGTATGGGGCTAGCAGTGTTACTCGACCAAGAGAACTGCTTGAACTTTCAAGGGTTACGATGCGATGTGTGCTACCGAGTTTGCCCTGTGATTGACGAAGCTATCACACTGGAACTTGAACAAAACCATCGAACCGGTAAACACGCGCGTTTCTTGCCGACAGTGAACAGTAATTACTGTACGGGGTGCGGTAAATGTGAACAAGCGTGTGTGCTTGAGGAGTCGGCAATTAAAGTATTGCCACGTTCGCTGGCGAAAGGGGAATTAGGTCACCATTACCGTTTTGGTTGGCTGGAGGGAAACAATGGCAAATCGTAAGCACGATGCCGGACGTGAGGCTCTGGCGAAAAAAGGGTGGTGGGGAAGCCATAAATGGTTGGTATTAAGACGTACCAGTCAGTTGTTAGTGTTAGCCATGTTTTTGAGTGGTCCGTGGTTAGGCGTGTGGATCTTACATGGCAATTACAGTAGCAGCTTATTGCTGGATACGATCCCATTGACGGATCCACTAATTACTCTTGAAAGCTTAGCAAGTGGTTACTTACCGGGGATCTCCGCGTTAATCGGTGCCGGGATTGTTTTGGGGGTGTATGCCCTGTTAGGAAAACGGGTTTTCTGTAGTTGGGTGTGCCCTGTTAATCCGGTCACGGATGCGGCGGCATGGCTACGTCGAAAATTCGAATTCAATCAATCCGCCACGATCCCACGTTACATCCGCTATGTTTTGCTGGGTGTCATTTTGTTGGGAGCGGCATTAACAGGTACGTTGCTTTGGGAATGGATTAACCCCGTTTCTCTGATGGGACGTAGCTTGATTTTTGGTTTTGGTAGCGGCGCTTTAGTTTTAGTTGCACTTTTTTTATTCGATTTATTGGTCGTGGAACATGGTTGGTGTGGTCACTTATGCCCACTCGGCGCACTGTATGGTGTCGCGGGGTGTAAAGGGGCTTTAGTCGTGACCGCCCATAAAAAAGAGCAGTGTAACCGCTGCATGGATTGTTTCCACGTTTGTCCTGAGCCGCAAGTTTTGCGCGTTCCGGTTCTTGATAAACAAGCCCCAGCACAGATCACGGCGAAAGATTGCACGACGTGTGGTCGCTGTATTGATGTCTGTTCTGAGGACGTTTTTAAAATAACACTAAAATGGAGTTCGGGAGCTAAATCATGAAAAACCCTGTCCTGAAAAGAACTTTAAGCCGTTGGATAGCGGGTATGGCCGTTGTCGTGAGCAGTTTTGCATGGTCGGCGAATGGCGTCGATCTGGCTCAATCACCAGAAGTGTCAGGCACACCAGAAAGTGGCATTCATATTCCTAAAGAGCAGGAAAAAATGGCACTGAACTACGTTAACCAGCCACCGATGATCCCTCACAGTGTTGAAGGGTATCAAATTACCACGAACACAAACCGTTGTTTGCAGTGCCATGGTGTGGAAAATTATCGTACCACTGGCGCACCACGTATTAGCCCAACACACTTTATGGATGCGACTGGTAAAGTATTAGGTGAAGTGGCACCAAATCGTTATTTCTGCTTACAGTGTCATGTTCCTCAATCTGATACTGCGCCGATTATCGATAATACCTTTACCCCATCTAAAGGCTTCGGGAAATAAGGGGCGGATATGACTAATAAAAGTGATAAACCGGGGATCATTCGCCGAGTTTGGCAGTGGTGGTGGCGCCCAAGCCGTTTAGCGTTGGGAACGTTGTTGATTATCGGTTTCGTTGGCGGTGTTATTTTCTGGGGCGGTTTCAATACCGGAATGGAAAAAGCGAACACGGAAGAGTTCTGTATTAGCTGCCATGAAATGCGTGAAAACGTCTACGAAGAGTATATGGATACCATTCACTATACTAACCGTAGTGGGGTGAGAGCGACATGCCCTGATTGCCACGTACCTCATGAGTTTGTGCCAAAAATGGTGAGAAAAATCAAAGCCAGTAAAGAGTTATACGGTAAGATTTTTGGCGTGATTGATACACCACAAAAATTTGAAGCTCATCGCCTAGAAATGGCGCAGAACGAGTGGCGGCGGATGAAGGATAATAACTCCCAAGAGTGTCGTAACTGCCACAACTTCGACTATATGGATTTTACCGCTCAAAAAAGTGTCGCTGCAAAAATGCATGACCAAGCGTTAAAAGACGGAAAAACCTGTATTGATTGCCATAAAGGTATTGCGCATAAGTTACCAGATATGCGAGAAGTGGAACCAGGCTTCTAAGAAATAGGCTAGCTGGCTAATTGAGTCAGCTAGCCTAAGTTGTATTTGTGATAAATCAATAAAATTACGTGGTTTTTGTGTATTGTAGCTATTATTAATGCACAGCATTTTGTGAGATAAATCGGGGCTATTAACTATGTGGAAAAAGCTTCACCAATTAGCAATTCCAATGAACTTATATAGAATATGTGGGCGACTGGCTCCATGGTTCATTGTGTTAAGTGTGATCTTTCTGGCGGTGGGCTGGGTTTGGGGCTTTGGTTTTGCACCAACCGATAAAACACAGAGTGATAGCTACCGGATCATCTATATTCACGTCCCCGCGGCCATGTGGTCGATGGGGATTTATGCCACTATGGCTATCACGGCGTTCATCGGTCTTGTGTGGCAGATGAAAATTTCTGAGTTAGCTATTGCTGCAATGGCGCCCGTCGGCGCTGTATTCACCTTTATTGCGCTTGTCACCGGCGCCACATGGGGTAAACCGATGTGGGGAGCTTGGTGGGTATGGGATGCGCGTCTGACATCTGAATTGATCCTGTTATTCTTATATGTTGGGGTCATTGCCCTGTGGCATGCATTTGATGACCGCCGTACAGCAGGAAAAGCGGCTGCCATTTTAGTGTTAATTGGGGTGATCAATTTGCCGATTATTCACTACTCAGTTGAGTGGTGGCAAACCCTGCATCAACCATCAACACGTATGCAAGAAAGCATTAACCCAGCGATGCGTACACCATTACGTTTAGCTATTCTGGGGTATTTATTCCTGTTTATTTCGTTGACGCTAATTCGTCTGCGTAACCAACTGTTAATGTTAGAGCGTAACCGACCTTGGGTACTGGAACTGATGACTAAGCGAGGAAATAGCCATGGGAGGAAATCATAATGAATAGTGCATTTGCCTCTTGGAGTGACTTCTTCGCCATGGGTGGATATGGATTTTATGTTTGGTTAGCGGTTGCGCTAACCCTTTTGCCATTAGCGGCACTGTGTATCCATACCTATATTCAACGAAAAATGATTTTTAGCGCGATTGTTCAGCAACAAGCGCGAGAAGCAAGACAAAAAGCCGCTAGAGCGCGCAGGGAGGGGATGTGAATATTCGTCGCCGTAACCGACTGTGGTTGGTTTCATCCATTATTTTAGGTGTTGGGCTGACTTTTTCATTGGTGCTATATGCCTTAAGTTCCAGTATCGACCTGTTTTATACCCCCGGTGAAGTGATTTACGGGAAGCGAGAAACGCAAAAAGTGCCTGAAGTCGGGCAGCGTTTACGCGTGGGTGGCATGGTGATGCCTGGCTCCGTTGTGCGCGACCCAGACTCGCTGAAAGTGACTTTTACCGTTTATGATGCGGAAGCCGAAATTGACGTGAGCTATGACGGTATCTTGCCTGATTTATTCAAAGAGGGGCAGGGTGTGGTGGTGCAAGGGGAATTAGAACCAAATAACCATGTGATGGCGAAAGAAGTGTTAGCCAAACATGATGAAAACTACACGCCACCAGAAATTGAGCAAGCGATGCAAGAAAACCATAAACGTCCTGCTGCAATGTATAAGGACAATGCATCATGATCCCTGAGATTGGTAATATCCTTCTGTGTTTAGCATTAGGGGTCTCTGTATTACTCTCTTTTTATCCTCTGTGGGGTGTGGCACGTAATGATGCCCGCCTGATGGCGGCATCTAGACCACTAGCTTGGCTGCTTTTCCTGTTTATCGCAGGGGCATTTTTAGTCTTAATTAATGCCTTTGTGGTAAATGATTTCTCTGTCACTTACGTGGCAAATAACTCCAACACGCAATTACCGATTTGGTACCGTGTGGCGGCAACATGGGGCGCTCATGAAGGGTCTCTATTGCTGTGGGTACTGCTCATGAGCGGCTGGACATTTGCGGTGGCGTTATTCAGCTACCGTATGCCTCTGGACATTGTGGCTCGAGTGCTCGCGGTAATGGGTATGGTGAGCGTTGGCTTTTTGCTGTTTATCATTTTTACCTCAAACCCATTCTCTCGCACCTTGCCCTCCTTCCCGATTGAAGGTCGTGACTTAAACCCACTGCTGCAAGACCCGGGACTGATTTTCCATCCGCCATTACTGTACATGGGCTATGTGGGCTTCTCGGTGGCATTTGCCTTCGCGATCGCCGCATTGCTCAGTGGGCGCTTAGATAGCTCCTTTACCCGTTTTGCACGCCCTTGGACGCTAGCAGCATGGTTCTTCTTAACACTGGGAATTATGTTAGGGTCGGCGTGGGCATACTACGAATTAGGCTGGGGTGGCTGGTGGTTCTGGGATCCAGTAGAAAATGCCTCCTTTATGCCGTGGTTAGTGGGAACTGCCTTAATCCACTCATTATCAGTCACTGAGCAGCGCGCCACCTTCAAAGCATGGTCGCTATTATTGTCGATATTTGCCTTCTCATTGTGCTTATTGGGCACCTTCTTAGTCCGTTCAGGCGTATTGGTTTCGGTGCACGCCTTTGCTTCGGACCCCGCTCGAGGGTTGTTTATTCTTGCCTTTATGGTGTTGGTGATCGGCGGCTCGCTATTAGTCTTTGCAATACGCGGTCATAAAGTACGTTCTAAGGTGAACAACGCATTATGGTCACGGGAATCCCTGCTATTAGGGAATAATGTGATTTTAACCGCCGCCATGTTGGTGGTGTTGTTAGGCACATTGCTGCCGCTTATCCATAAACAAATTGGTTTGGGAACGATTTCGATTGGTGAGCCGTTCTTCAACACTATGTTTATCGCCTTGATGGTACCTTTTGCGCTGTTACTAGGTATTGGACCGCTAGTGCGCTGGGGACGTGATCGTCCTGCGGCTATCCGCAAATTGCTGCTGATGGCGTTAGTGCTGACACTCATTCTCTCTTTCTTGCTGCCTTGGCTAATGCAAGACCGAGTTGAAGCGCTGACAGTGCTGGGCTTAATGATGGCGTGCTGGATTGTGATTTTGGCCTTCGCTGAAATGAAGGTGCGCATCAGTAAAAAAATTAAACTGACCTCAAGCTATTGGGGAATGGTGCTGGCACACCTTGGTTTGGCGGTGACTATCGTGGGGATCGCCTTTAGCCAGAATTACAGTATTGAACGTGATGTGAAAATGAAGCCGGATGATAGCATTGCTATTCGTGGATATACCTTTGTATTTAATGGGGTACATGAAGCGGATGGTCCAAACTATCAAGGGGTGATTGGTACTATCACGGTGAAAGAGAATGACAAGGTGCTCACCACGTTGCATCCAGAAAAACGTTTTTATAGCACCAGCCGTGCAGTGATGACAGAAGCCGCTATTGATGGCGGGATCACCCGTGATTTATACGCGGCTCTGGGTGAGGAGATCTCCCCAAATGTGTGGACACTGCGTTTGTACTATAAACCGTTTGTCCGCTGGATATGGGCGGGTGGCGTATTTATGGCAGTAGGCGCGCTATGCTGCTTGTTTGATTCGCGTTATCGTCGTCGCAAGCTACAAGGGGAAGCTGTATGAATCGCAAAGTCTTTTTAATTCCTTTTGTTATCTTTGCGGCGATTGCTGCCGTGCTGTTATGGCAATTGGTACGTAATGCGGAAGGGGATGATCCCCGCTTGCTAGAGTCTGCCTTGATTGGTAAGCCAGTGCCTGTTTTCCGTTTGGAATCTTTGGAAAATCCGGGACAGGAATATGACACCAAGGTACTGATCCAAGGGCAGCCAATTTTATTGAATGTCTGGGCGACATGGTGCCCGACTTGCCGTGCTGAGCACCAATATTTGAATCAGTTAGCATCGCAAGGGATCCGCGTTGTGGGAATGAACTATAAAGATGATCGCCAAAAAGCGATCGGCTGGCTGCGCGAATTGGGTAATCCATACGCATTAAGTTTATTCGATGGACAAGGCATGCTGGGACTTGATCTCGGTGTGTATGGCGCGCCTGAAACCTTCTTAATTGATGGGCAAGGGATTATTCGTTATCGCCACGCCGGTGCGGTTGATGAGCGAGTTTGGCAAAACGAGCTGAAGCCGCTGTGGGATCGTTATAGCAAGGAGGCAAATCAATGAAATATGTGATTGCCTTGATGATGTGGGCGCTCAGTGCAGGTGTAAGCTTGGCTTCCACGGAAGTTTTCACGTTCGAAAATGAGCAGCAAGAACAGCAATTTCGTAAATTAACGGAAGAGTTACGTTGCCCGAAATGCCAAAACAACAGCATTGCTGATTCTAACTCGATGATCGCTCTCGATTTGCGCCAAAAAGTGTATGAGCTGATGCAAGAGGGAAAAAGCCGCGATGAAATCGTCGATTATATGGTGGCGAGATATGGTTATTTCGTGACGTATAACCCGCCATTAACGCCGCTGACCGTGATGTTATGGGGAATGCCATTTGTGGCTATCGCTGTCGGAGGATGGTTGATTTACGCCCGTTCTAAAAAACGTGTCAGAGCCAGCCAAGTCGCCCAAAACGATGATGACGAGCCACTGCCAGAAGCGAGCCGTGCAAGTGCTTGGGTGTATGTCCCCGGTATTGTGATAGCGCTGGGTGTTGCAGGTGCTGCGTATTATGAAGTGGGTAGCTACAGCAAAGTGAAAGATTGGAATGTGGCTTATCAGCAAGCGCCAGCATTGTTAGATAGAGCGCTGAATGCCAATGAGCTTCCATTGAATAATGAAGAAATGGAAAACTTGGCTTTAGGTTTGCGTACTCGCCTTCAGGATGATCCGCAAAATATTGATGGCTGGGTGATGCTCGGTCGCATTGGGATGGTATTAGGTAACGCGACTATGGCAACCGATGCTTATGGACGTGCTTACCGCTTATCCCCTGACGATGATGCGGTCGCATTAGGCTATGCGGAAGTATTAACCCGTTCGTCAGACCCAAGTGATAACCAAGAAGGTAATGAGCTACTCAAAAAGCTGATTGCTAAGAACCGAACTAATGTTAAAGCGCTCAGTATATTTGCGTTTAATGCGTTCGAACAAGGGCGTTATCCCGAAGCAATTTCGGCTTGGCAGATGATGTTAAAGCTGTTGCCTGAGAATGATCAGCGCAGAGCGATTATTGAGCGCAGTGTCGAGCAATCGCTGATGATGCTTCATGAGAAAAAAGAGACACCGGAAGGTAAATAACGCTTTTCGGGGCATCTGGCATTAATGTGATTGAATAAAGGGAGCTTCGGCTCCCTTTATTTTTGATATAAGGGTGCAATGTAGTATTGGCGTTCTTTTAAAACTAAATGGTTTTTTAAAATTATATTATTTAGATGTTCTATTATAAAAAAGCGTCTGTATTTCATTGAACTATTATGATTGTTATTTAAATCTATTTGTTATCAAAGCATTAAGTAATTTACTCGAGTGACTGATATAAATCT
>NZ_JAERJY010000119.1:0-11490 GCF_018257375.1 Providencia sp. JGM181
AATATTGACTGGGAATATAATCAATGGCAGCACTTCGAGGTAATACAGGACGAGTTAACTCCTCTCCTAATTTTTCTAAAAAAGGTATGTCTGCCCGCATCTTGCCTATCTCTTGTGCATCAGATAGGACAAAAGGAGAAACATGTCTTCTTGGTTCTCTCAAATCAACAATAATTAGTTCTTCTGAAATTTCAAATTCAGCTACTGTTGCTATTTCACCTGTATGTGGCCTAATTTCAGAGATCGCAGTATCTGGCATAGAGCCTAAATATAAGTATGGAATGCCTGTTGGGTTCGCTCGTCCATGGCTAGCATAGCGACTTGGAGGTGCTCCCATGTCTTCAATATTATATGGTGCGTCTGTTTGATTAATTCTTGCTCTAAACCATTTTCTTGGAATATTAAGTGCTTTTAAGTGGTTAAGTAATTCCTGTAATCTTTGAGTGTCGATTTTCTCATCAAGGAAGTATCTATTTTTGTGAAGAATCTCATCGCGTAATGTATCCCATTGTGCAAGGCCATTACTTTTATAGTTTGCGGAGGGAGAAAAATTCTTTCGTACTATATCTCCGTTATCGAGAATTTCTCCCAATAAATCTTTAGCATGAGCATTGTCCATTGTTGGATGGGAAAATAAACACCAATCTATTTTTAGCCATTCAACAAGGCTTTTCCCTTCAGGATTTATTTCATAGATATTTATCAAAAGTTCAAAATAATCCAACAAGAGTTTAGGGTCAATAATATCAATATTTTGACTATTACAAAAAGAACAGTTTCCTTTTTGTAGCTTCAATGTAGGAATTATATTATTTTTCAGCCCATCATCATTGAAACATTCAGCGCAACACATTCTAATCATTTTTAGTCCTTAAAATAATTAGCTAATGTTTCAACATGGTGCCTCATCGATAGTTTTTTGACGGTTCCCAATCCTGGGAAATGGCCTTTTTCATGCAAGGCTCTAAATTCTAAAATAGCTGAAGTCTCCAATACAGGAGAGCCATTCACATTTATTGTAGTGATGAGTTTTTCAAGTGCCTGACCGAATTTCCCTGCGGGGTCTGTTGGTGTATCTCTTGTTGTTGAAACAAAGTGGTAAATATACATAACATTTTCTTTTTTAGATTCTAAGAACGTGAGATGTATTGCTACAGCATATGCTGGGCCACCGCCTTCAGTATAGTCATCCCCAACGATTAGAAAATCACCAAATCCATTCATTCCTTCTTCTTCGAAGGTTATGTGAAGGTCAGAAAACTCTTCAATAGGAGGATAATCAGCATTTTTTCTTTTTTTGAAACCGTCACGAATTAAAATTCTTTCGCCGTCGGTAAAATGTTTTCTGTAAAGCTTACCGCAGTAAAGCTCTAAGAAAATGTGTTTGAATACTCGACCATTTGTTTTTTCTGATAAAGAACGAGGTTCAGAAAATCCAGAGTGGATGAAGCAAGGTTGATGTTCCACATGTTCATCAAGCAAATCTATTATATTTTCTTCATCCATCCCTTCATTTAATAATATCCCTGCAAAAATGTTATTATGCCCATGAAAACTATCTTTCAATAATTGAGAGATATTATGTCCATTTGTTGAATGGTCACCATATGAAGGATTTACTATTACAATAGCTTCGCCTTTAGCTTCACAGATAGCTTTTAATGTTTTTTCTAATCCATTAAGGGTTTCTTTAACTGGTTCAATAATTGGAATGAAGCCAACCTGAGCCATTACCTCTGCTGTTTCTCGAATTGCTATTAATTCAAACTGCTTACCTCTAAAATATGGATAGTACATAAGTTTTTAAACCCATTTAAATGCTTCATTAAGAGGTTTATTCAACGTCTCAACTAAGCGGTCTCGATCCTTACTACGTAACTGAACCATTAGGGCTATACTTTGCAATGCATTCGGTAAGTTTGCTATTAAAGTACTTAATGGAGCAAGATTACGCGTCCTTTTTAAAGTTTTGATCATGCAGCTTTGTACATCAATTGGATTTAGTTCAGTAAAAATACCTCTTATTGCATTACGCATTAATGTATTGGGTAAATTGGGAATATCAATATTTAACTCATTCAGGATATCTATAGCTTCACTGAGTCTTAATGAATCAAAAAGAGTTGCAGTACAAATAAATTCAGTATTCTCTTTTGCTTCTCGTACAATACTAATTCTATTCCATCGAACCAAACTCATCACCCCTACATATTCTGATGTCTTTTCCAAAATATCTTGAATATGTGCAGCCCCTGCAATGACGTAGATCTTACTGAATGCCTTTCTATAATTCTCTATTTGGCTCTCAAGTCTGGCAAGTGAATCTCTATCTGATTTTATTTCGTATACAGTTCCACAGCCATTAAGAATAACCATGTCTGCTTTGCTAGAGCCTATTCTAAATTCAGTAAGCATACTGGCGGTCCGCAAAGAATGACGCCCTAATAATATATTTTGAATTAACGCAGAACGATAGACGTACTCATTTCTCAAACCTGAGCGTCTGAGCAAAGAAAATGCTGCATCAAAGGCATCGCCAATAGTTACGTTATCTGCGTCATCACGTTCAAAAACAGATGCCTCAGACAGCAATCTTGAAAACAGCGGTGACTGACCTTTTTTGGCTATCTCAGAAATCACTGATGAAGAAAACATCCTTGATAACGCTGAGAGTTGCGTAGGATTTAGCACATCTATCCTCACAATGTTTATACTTAATGGTAACTATCTCTCATATTATTAGTTACTTTCAGTGAGTTATATAACTATTATGATGATAACTTATTAGCTAACTTTTGTCACATTATTGATACTGTCCATCTGCAACAAGAAAATATCAACCAATTGAATTTAATGGATTATTTTAAATTTCAGTGGTTCTTCACTGCATGTTGAAGTGTTAAAAGTAAGGTACTTAACTATTTAAAATTAATTTGTGACAATGAGTCATTTTTCTTATTTGACCTCATAAGTTTTTCTAAACTTGCCAAGAATGATCTCTTGGAAATAATAAACGAAGTTTAGAATCTGAAAGCATCACTTTTCACCTCCTTATTGTTCCCATGATTTATGATTTTTAGCGTAAAAAAACGAACGATAGCATAGCATTTTTACTATGGGCACAAAAATAGCAGATGTCCCCGCATCAGTACAAACAGTAAAATCCGTATTAACAGGTAGTTAATATTGGTTAGGGAACATACACGGACGGTTATGGACTAAAATTTATTTCCCAATACAGAAACTTGAGAAAATACGCCCTAACAAATCATCGGAGGTAAACTCACCGGTGATTTCGCTCAGTTCTTGCTGAGCTAAGCGTAACTCTTCAGCCAGCAGCTCACCGGAGCGAGCGTTCACTAACTGGTCATAGCCTTGTGCAAGGTGGGTTGCGGCATTGTTCAATGCTTGTAAGTGGCGACGACGGGCAAGGAAACCACCTTCTGTATTACTATTGAAGCCCATGGTTTCTTTGAGGTGATCACGCAGCAAATCGATGCCTTTTTCTTCACGAGCAGATAAACGGATCAGTGGGTAACGGGCATCAGCAACAAATTCTACAGATTCCCCTGTTTTATCTGCTTTATTACGAATAACCGTGACTGGTAATGTTTCTGGCAAGCGAGCCATAAATTCAGGCCAAATCTCTTGTGGCTCAGTGGCATCCGTCGTGGTGCTATCTACCATAAATAGAACACGGTCGGCTTGTTCAATCTCTTTCCATGCGCGTTCAATACCAATACGTTCAACTTCATCGCTAGCTTCACGTAAACCGGCGGTATCAATAATATGCAGCGGCATACCATCAATATGAATGTGTTCACGTAGGACGTCACGGGTAGTCCCCGCAATATCCGTCACAATCGCCGCTTCACGCCCCGCTAACGCATTCAATAAGCTAGATTTACCCGCATTTGGACGACCTGCAATCACCACTTTCATGCCTTCGCGCAGCAAACTCCCTTGACGAGCTTGTGAGCGAACATCTTCTAAGTCCGTCACCACTTCGTTTAATTTGGCTTCAATTTTACCGTCAGATAGGAAGTCAATTTCTTCATCCGGAAAATCAATCGCCGCTTCCACATAGATGCGCAAGTGAGTAAGCGCTTCCACTAACTGGTGGATGTGGGATGAAAAAGCCCCTTGTAAAGAGTTCATCGCGGAGCGTGCCGCTTGTTCTGAACTCGCATCAATCAGGTCGGCAATTGCTTCGGCTTGCGCCAAATCGAGTTTGTCATTTAAAAATGCACGCTCAGAAAATTCCCCCGGATTGGCAATACGGATATTGGCAATGGTCAGAATTCTTCTGAGTAATAAATCGAGAATAACAGGACCGCCATGCCCTTGTAGTTCAAGAACATCTTCCCCAGTGAAAGAGTTAGGTCCCGGGAAATAAATAGCAATCCCTTGGTCAAGAACAGAGCCATCTGCATCACGAAATGGCAGATAATCGGCATAGCGCGGCTTCGGTAACTTTCCGAGTACTGTTTCAGCAACAAGGGCTGCTTGCGGGCCGGATACACGTAAAATTCCAACCCCACCACGACCGGGAGCGGTTGCCTGTGCGACGATAGTATCGTTGATTTGCATGATGTTTCTCTGTCTATGACTAAAAAAATTGAGGCGACCCTAAATGGATCGCCTCAATGTTACTATAGAATCTGGCTTTGTGAAGCCCTCTAAACTCGATTGGAATTTAGATTATTTCTTCGCTTTCTTATCACGGCTATGTAAGCCACGTTTTTCCAGACCACGGTAAATAACCTGCTGCTGGATAATGGTGACTAAGTTGCTCACGATATAGTACAGAACCAGACCTGATGGGAACCACAAGAAGAACACAGTAAACACGACTGGCATGTAAGTCATGATCTTCTGCTGCATTGGGTCAGTCACGGTAGTTGGTGACATCTTCTGAATAACAAACATCGTCACACCCATCAGCACTGGCAGGATGTAGTACGGGTCTTGTGCAGACAAGTCTTGGATCCAACCAAAGAACGGTGCATGACGCAGTTCAACAGAACCCATCAACATGTAGTACAACGCAAGGAAGATTGGCATTTGAATCAGCAGCGGTAAACAACCACCCAGTGGGTTTACTTTTTCTGATTTGTACAGCGCCATCATTTCTTGGCTCATACGTTGTTTATCGTCACCAATACGCTCACGCATTGCAGCCAGTTTAGGTTGCAGTAAACGCATTTTCGCCATTGAGGTGTACTGCGCTTTCGTCAGCGGGTACATGATACCACGGACGATAAAGGTGATAACGATGATGGCAATACCCCAGTTACCAACGAAACCGTGAATGAATTTCAACAGTTTGAACAGTGGCTGAGAGATAAACCATAACCAACCGTAATCTACGGTTAAGTCTAAATGAGGAGCAACTTCCGCCATTTCTGACTGAATTTCAGGACCAATCCACAGTGTAGAAGAGTAGGTCGCAGCACCATTTGATGCGATGGTCAGAGGTTCACTCTTATAACCAACGATGGCTGATTTCTTATCGAGATCAATGGTGTAGAAAGTGCTTTGCTCAGAAGAAGCTGGGATCCACGCAGTTGCAAAGTATTGTTGCAGCATTGCGACCCAACCACCTTTGGTTGTCAGGCTTAAGTTTTTATCTTCGATGTCACTGAAACTATATTTTTTATAGTTATTTTCATCAGAAGAGTAAGCCGCACCGCGGTAGGTATGTAGAGCAAAGTTACTGCTGCCAGTGTCACGTTGTTCTGGTAAAGCGATGGTTTGCTTTAATTGTCCGAAGAACGCAAGTGTTAAAGGCTGTGCAGTTGGGTTTTGAATGTTGTATTCAACATCAACAGTGTATTTGCCACGCTTCAGAATGTACGTCTTCTGATAAACCACACCGTTATTATCGGTGAAGGACATCGGAATACGTAATTCGTCTTGACCATCTTTTAACTCAAAGCTTGCTGCATCTGAAGTATAAAGAGGGCGTTGACCATTGTTATTCGCTGGGTTGTCTGGACCATGAGGACCGATCAGACCACTTTGAGCCTGATAAACAAAACCTGGTGTGGTTTCCAATAAACGGAATGGGTTTGGTGAATTCAGGGTTGCTGGATAGGCTAACAGGTCAGCCTCATCGATATCACCACCACGAGTATTGATACGAATATCAAGTACGTCGGTTTTAACGGCAATAAGCTTACCTTGTTCACTACCTGTGACCGCTTGACCATCATTGCTTGCACTGCTCGGCATGTCCGTCTTTTGCTGAGAAACTTGAACAGCCTTGGTTTCCTGAGCAACTTTATCGCTCTCCCAAGCCTGCCAAACTAAGAACGACACGAACAACAAAGCGATGAGTAGAAGATTGCGTTGGGAATCCATCGTTATAATTCTCTATTATCATCAGTTTTTCTAGGTGGGACAGGATCATCTCCACCAGCGTGTAAAGGGTGGCATTTTAATACGCGTTTGGCAGTTAACCAACTACCTTTTAGCATACCAAACCTGCGCAATGCCTCAATTCCGTAATTAGAGCATGTGGGATTGAAACGACAACGAGGTCCTAACAACGGACTAATAGCCAGTTGGTAACCTCTGATCAGCATGATCAGGACTTTTGAGCCAAGCGACGGTGACGACGCCATAACTTATCCAATGATTCCGTAATCTGTTGATTGTCGAGATCGGCTACCCCTCTGCGAACCAGAACCACAAAGTCCATTGAAGGCAACTCATGTTGATGCAAACGAAAATATTCACGGGCTAATCGTTTGATACGATTACGCTCATGAGCACGTTTAACATTTTTTTTGGCGATGGTAAGACCGATGCGGGGATGCCCCAGCTCGTTAAGGCGACCAAGGATTGTTATCTCTGGGGAACTCGCCCTCTGCGGCTGCTTGAAGACATTGTCGAAATGCCTGGGAGTTAACAAACGTAACTCCCGGGTAAAAGCGAGCGTAACCACTATAGAGGGCTAGCTTTATTACTTAGATGAAACGGTCAGACGAGCGCGGCCTTTAGCACGACGGCGAGCCAGAACCTGACGACCATTTTTAGTGGCCATACGAGCACGGAAACCGTGTGAACGGTTGCGCTTCAGTACGGACGGTTGAAAAGTGCGTTTCATAACGATTTCTACCTAACTTTAAAATTTATTACTGATTCAGTAAACGCGTTGGCAACCAGTGGAAACTGATTTACACCTGTGCCTCTATCGCAACAATATAGAAAGAGGCAGGATTGTAATAAAACATAGGGGGTCACGTCAATAAAATGACGTAATCAAACCACTTTTTATTTAAACCTGGCTGACCGGTTTGCCGATATGTGCCGTGACAAGCTACGTATGGAACTCATTTATGCTGCCTTTTAGGCAAGTCTAACAGTTTAACTTTCAATCAACTCAAGCGTTTATTGACGTTACCCATAAAACCATGCTGCCTAAATTCATCATAAAAAATGACATTCGCAGTGTACACAGGGAGGAAGATTATACGGACTCCTCCCTAAAGCGCAAGGATCTTAGCGGGATCCGAAAATATTTTTTGATCTTGGGAGATTATTTCTATATATAGGCTAAAGTTATCCCCAGACATGTGGAAAATTTGTCGTTGCCCGCGATCACCCAGCAAAATTCTCCCCTACCAGAGCCGCCTTATCACATTTGCCTGTGGATAAAAAGCATAAAAACTGTGTAAAAGAATGGAGATCTTGAGTGAATTTTGCGGTATGATCGCAGGTCTATTTCTGATCAGAGGATCAGGAATATGCTGTGGATAGATATGGTGAGTAAAAGTTAGTCAAACACCTTCTCTGGCCCCCTATTCTCTTAGTGACCACGAAAAGTGACTAATGGAATAGTTGCCAGTAAAAAAATTCTTAACGAAATCCGTAATTCTTGTTTCATTGACCTTGTTAGGGGAGTCCAACGTGTCACTTTCGCTTTGGCAGCAATGTCTTGCCCGATTGCAGGATGAACTACCTGCCACAGAATTCAGTATGTGGATACGCCCTCTTCAAGCTGAATTAAACGATAATACACTGGCACTGTATGCCCCGAATCGTTTCGTCCTTGATTGGGTGAGAGATAAGTACATCAATAATATCAATGAATTATTGAATGACTTTTGCGGTTCTGATGCCCCTGCTCTACACTTTGAAGTAGGCAATAAACCGATGACCATCGCGCCGGTGAGCCCTCAAGTACGCACGAATAATGAAATGCCTGCGTTCGCCGCACCATCTGCACCCGTAAAGCCAAGTTGGGACAACTCAGCTAAAGTTCAACCAGACGTGTCATACCGTTCAAATGTGAACCCAAAACACACGTTTGATAACTTCGTTGAAGGTAAATCAAACCAACTGGCTCGCGCGGCAGCGAGGCAAGTTGCTGAAAACCCTGGCGGCGCTTATAACCCACTGTTTCTTTATGGTGGAACAGGTTTAGGTAAAACGCACTTATTACACGCCGTGGGTAATAGCATAATGCAGCACAAGGCCAACGCTCGCGTGGTCTATATGCATTCTGAACGATTTGTACAAGATATGGTCAAAGCATTGCAGAATAACGCCATTGAAGAATTCAAGCGCTATTACCGTTCTGTCGATGCCTTGCTGATTGATGATATTCAATTTTTTGCTAACAAAGAGCGTTCACAAGAAGAGTTTTTCCATACATTCAACGCCCTGCTTGAAGGCAATCAACAAATTATTTTGACCTCCGACCGTTATCCTAAAGAGATTAACGGCGTAGAAGATAGATTAAAGTCCCGTTTCGGCTGGGGTTTAACCGTTGCGATTGAACCACCTGAGTTAGAAACCCGTGTGGCTATTTTGATGAAAAAAGCCGATGAAAACGAAATCCAACTGCCCGGTGAAGTGGCATTTTTCATCGCAAAACGCTTACGTTCTAATGTGCGTGAGTTAGAAGGTGCATTAAACCGCGTTATTGCTAACGCGAATTTTACTGGTCGCGCTATCACTATCGACTTTGTTCGAGAAGCGTTACGTGACCTATTAGCACTGCAAGAAAAGCTGGTAACTATTGATAATATTCAGAAAACTGTTGCTGAGTACTATAAAATCAAAGTCGCTGATTTACTTTCTAAACGTCGTTCTCGCTCTGTCGCTCGTCCGCGTCAGATGGCAATGGCACTGGCGAAAGAGCTGACAAACCATAGTTTACCTGAAATCGGGGATGCTTTTGGCGGTCGTGACCACACTACAGTGTTGCACGCTTGTCGTAAAATTGAACAATTACGAGAAGAAAGCCATGACATCAAAGAAGATTTTTCAAATCTAATCAGAACATTATCATCTTAATTGCTATGAAATTTATTATAGAACGCGAGCAGTTATTAAAACCGTTACAACAGGTTAGTGGTCCTTTAGGTGGACGTCCAACGTTGCCTATTTTAGGAAACCTTTTACTTCAGGTAAAAGATGGTGCCCTGCAACTGACGGGGACCGACCTAGAAATGGAGATGATGGCCAATGTTCCGCTCACTCGTGAGCATGAAATTGGTGCCACCACGGTGCCTGCGCGCAAATTTTTTGATATTTGGCGTGGTTTACCGGAAGGTTCTGAAATCCAAGTCGAGCTTAATGATGACCGACTGCTTGTGCGTTCTGGGCGCAGCCGTTTCTCATTATCTACCTTACCTGCTGCTGACTTCCCGAACTTAGATGACTGGCAAAGTGAAGTCGAATTCTCTCTGCCTCAATCCATACTGAAACGTTTAATTGAAGCGACCCAGTTTTCAATGGCGCACCAAGACGTTCGTTATTACCTGAACGGCATGCTGTTTGAAACAGAAGGGCAAATGCTCAGAACTGTCTCCACAGACGGTCACCGCCTTGCAGTTTGCTCAATGGATATTGGTCAAGAGTTGCCATCCCATTCAGTGATAGTCCCACGTAAAGGCGTTATGGAACTGATGCGCCTACTCGATGGCGGCGATGCGTTATTGCAGCTACAAATTGGTAGCAACAATATTCGCGCTCATGTTGGCGACTTTATCTTTACCTCTAAACTCGTTGACGGTCGCTTCCCTGACTACCGCCGCGTTCTGCCAAAGAATCCAGATAAAACCTTAGAAGCCCGCTGTGATTTGCTCAAACAAGCCTTCTCGCGCGCAGCAATTTTATCTAACGAAAAATTCCGTGGCGTACGCTTATTCTTCAGTGAAAACCAATTACGCATCACGGCGAATAACCCTGAGCAGGAAGAAGCAGAAGAGATTGTTGATGTTAATTACCAAGGTGGTGAGATGGAAATTGGCTTTAACGTCAGTTACATCCTCGACGTCTTGAACGCGCTGAAAAGCGAAAATGTCACACTGTTTTTAACGGATGCCGTTTCTAGCGTACAAATTGAAGACTCAGCAAGCCGCTCTGCGGTCTATGTTGTTATGCCAATGCGTTTGTAATCAGTCCGTATGATCCTTTCGCGTTTATTGATCCGCGATTTTCGTAATATAGAAGACGCCGATCTCTCCCTTGCAACTGGGTTCAATTTTTTAATTGGACCTAATGGGAGTGGCAAAACCAGTGTACTGGAAGCAATTTATACACTTGGACATGGACGAGCCTTTCGCAGCATTCAGGCGAATAGAGTTATCCGTCATGACCAAGAACAATTTATTTTACATGGTAAACTGGGACACTCAGACACCGAACGTAAAACATTGTCGCTGGGTTTGAGTAAAAACCGTGAAGGCGACAGCAAAGTCCGAATTGATGGTACCGACGGGCATAAAATTGCGGAACTCGCAAAGTTATTGCCAATGCAGCTCATTACCCCTGAAGGGTTTACCTTGCTGAATGGCGGTCCAAAATATCGACGTGCGTTTATCGATTGGGGATGCTTTCATAATGAAGCCCTCTTTTTTTCAACGTGGTCGGACTTAAAACGTTTGTTAAAGCAGCGGAATGCGGCTTTACGACAAGTGACTCGTTATGAGCAAATTCGCCATTGGGATCAGCAACTCGCCCCAATTTCCGAACAAATTAGCCAATGGCGCGGCGAGTATATTGCAGGTATCGCAGAAAATATTGAGCAAACCTGCAAACAATTTTTACCCGAATTTTCACTCTCAGTCTCTTTCCAGCGTGGTTGGGACAAAGAAATTGATTATTCAGAACAGTTAGAGCGGCAGTTTGAGCGCGATAGAGCGTTAACCTACACCGCATCGGGGCCACATAAAGCTGACCTGCGAATTCGAGCCAATGGCATTCCCGTTGAAGATATGCTCTCTCGCGGTCAACTGAAATTATTAATGTGTGCACTCAGGTTAGCGCAGGGTGAATATTTCACCCAACAGAGCGGGCAACAATGCCTGTATCTACTGGATGATTTTGCTTCAGAACTTGATTCTGGTCGCCGGCAATTATTAGCGGCTCGACTCAAAGCTACGCAAGCACAAGTGTTTGTAAGTGCTATTACACCGGCGCAAGTCAATGATATGATTGATGCCAACAGTAAGATGTTTAGTGTAGAGCAAGGCA